>JBAIYI010000149.1:0-4850 GCA_037915955.1 Terriglobales bacterium | reverse complement strand
CTGGGTGATGAACGCCGACGGAACCAATCCCCAGCCGCTTACTAAATCGTTGATCACCCCAAGCGCCCAGGCCGTATGGTCGCCCGATGGCAAAAAAATCGCGTTCGTTTCCACGCGCTCTCTGAGTCTGGCCGACGTTGATATCGGCGCAGCCAATCTCTGGCTGATGAATGCAGATGGTTCGAATCCGACGCCGCTCACGCGTCTCACTGGCCCCTACAACATGATGCCCGACTCGCCGGTCTGGTCCCCGGACGGCAGCAAGATCGCGTACGTTTCTTCGCGAGCATTGAATGGCAGCAATGTGGGCGGCACAGTCCTCAATGTATGGGTGATGAACAACGATGGAAGCGCGAACCGTGCAGTCACGGCTCTTACTGCAGCGAAGAGCTACGAGCCAACCTGGTCTTCCGACGGCAGCAAGATTGTCTACTGTTCAACTCGCGCACTCGACGGCACGGACAGCCCGAATTCCAATGCCACGTGGAACATCTGGATAAGCTCGAACACGGGCGTCGGAGCCATGGCTCTCACCCGGAGCACTTCTGCGAATGCTGATAGCGCCGGTCCGCAGTGGGTTCACTGAAAGATCGAGTACGACGCATCGCCCAGTTGTAGATTTGATTTGGTCCAGTTAGTGAGTTCATTGTAGCGCCAGGGCTTCTTCACTTTGGCCATAGACCGCCGATCCAGCCGTACTGCCACGCCACCGCCACCGCCTGGTACTTCCCGCCGAACCGGATCACCGCGCCGCGATCGTAACTGAACTTAATCGACTGGTGCAGCGTGATCGGAATCGCGGCGGTCGCTCCGACCCGTGAATTCTTTTGCAGACTCGCGCGGTTCTCCACACCGTTTAGGCTGGTGCGGCCGCCGTACCAGAAGTTCCCATCAAGCGAGACCCAGAGCCGCGGCTTGAAGTCGTAGCTCAGGTGACCTTCCACCACTTCAACCGGTTCCTGTGTCCGTTCTCGCGTGCCCGGGAAGAAATTGTTGTGGGAGAAGAACTCCGGCGTCTTCGTAAAGAAGATTACACCGCCATAAACGTCCACCAGCCAGTTGCCGTGGCGCTCCGAGTAGCCCAACTCCGGATGGAACACCCAGCGGCTGTTTCCGATGTTGATCAGCAGCCGCGAGTCGTACTGTCCGGTTGGAGCCTGGACCACGATGCTCGCGCCCAGAAGCCGCTTCTGCTTCCATTTCTTAAATTCCGGCAGCTTCATGGCCGGGCCACCCATCAAGTTGACAGAAAAGCGAACTGCACCGTCACCCAGGCCCGAGCGGTACGTATCCACCTGCTGGTCTACGACGAGCGCACGGAAATTTGCGACTGCATAGGGCAGACCCACGGTGAGATTTGCTGACCGGCCAAAGAAATTGAGCGAGTGGTAAAAGGTGGGAACGGTCAGTGAGATGGTGCCCTGCGCATCTTCGATTGGCACACTGTTGTCGAACAGAACATCGCCACGATAGAGGTTTGTAGTAAGAGTGAGGGCATTCGTGTCCTCGGGCGCAATTACATACGCCCGCGGCGCCAGCGTCTGGCTGAAGAGCAGCGGCGCTGTTAACAGCCACAGCGCCGCTATTTTGAGTAACCTTGACATCGATAGGTCCCCGAGACAGATAACCAGTTGGCTTATGAATGCGAAACCAGTTCCTTCTCGCGTTCAGCAGTGCTGGGTTGAGCCTCACCTGCTACCTGCTCTCTTGTCACCCTCGCCACCACTTCGGCTTTGGCCGCCTGCAGCAGTTGCTCGCTTCCGACGCGTGCATACAGGTCCAGGATGCGAGCAATCAGGCCCGTCCATCCGGTCTGGTGGCTCGCTCCCAGTCCTGCTCCGTTATCGCCATGGAAGTACTCGTAGAACAGGATGTAGTCCTTCCAGTAGGGATCTTCCTGGAACTTCTTTGTTCCTCCGTACACGGGCCGGTTGCCACTCTCGTCGCGCAGGAACAGCTTTGCCAAGCGGCGCTCAAGCTCCTGGATCACTTCAAAAAGCGTCATCTTGTTGCCCGATCCAGTAGGACACTCAACCTTGAAGTCGTCGCCGAAGAACTGGTAGAGATTAATCAATGCCCGGATAAGCAGCGCATTCACCGGCATCCAGATCGGGCCACGCCAGTTAGAGTTGCCGCCGAACATTCCTGTGTTCGATTCCGCCGGCAAGTATTGGACTTTGAGTTCCTGCCCATTCAGGTTGAACACGAAGGGATGGTCAAGATGGTATTTGGAGAGTGAGCGGATACCGTAAGGGCTCAGGAATTCATTCTCGTCCAGCATATAACCGAGGATCCGCTCGATTTTCTCTTTCGTACAAACTGAGAACAAGCGCCTTCCACCGTAGCCAATGAACCGCTCATCTGCGGGAGCGATATGTTTCAGCATCTCCGGGTGGCGCTGCTTGAAGAGCTCGAGAAGTTGCAGCAGCCTGGGATGGTTCTTAGCTACCCCTGGCTCAATCACTGTCGAGGCGCAGAGCGGCAGCAGACCCACCATGGAGCGCACTTTCAGTCGCATGCCATGGCCGTCAGGCAGGCGGAGCACGTCGTAAAAGAAGCCATCTTCCTTGTCCCACAGTTCGTCATGGTGGTCGCCGATGCGGTCCATGGCATAGGCGATCCAGGCCGAATGCTCAATGAAACGATAAGCAACATCCTCATACTTGGGATCGTGCTCCATCAGGATCAGCGCGATCTCCAGCATGTTCTGGCAGTAGAAGGCCATCCACGCCGTTCCATCCGCCTGGTCGAGATGGCCGCCCGTCGGCAATTGGGCGCTGCGGTCGAATACGCCAATGTTGTCCAATCCAAGGAAGCCGCCTGCAAAAACGTTCTTGCCGTCGGGGTCTTTGCGGTTCACCCACCAGTTGAAGTTGAGCATCAGACCCTGGAATGACTCTTCAAGGAACTTTAGATCAGACCGGCCCAGCTCTTTTTCAATGTTGTAGAGAAACAACGTTGCCCACGCATGGACCGGCGGATTCACGTCACTGAAGTTCCATTCGTATGCGGGAATCTGTCCGTTGGGATGTGCGTACAGGCTGCGCAACATCAGCAGCAGCTGCTCTTTAGCAAAATCAAAGTCCACGAGCGAGAGTGAGATGGTGTGGAACGCCAGGTCCCATGCCGCATACCACGGATATTCCCACTTGTCCGGCATGGAGATGATTTCGTTGTTCAGCATGTGGAACCATTGCGTATTGCGGAGATGGCTGCGCGGGTTCCCCAGCAGCGGATGAGCATTATGCTCGTCGAGCCACTTATCCAGATCGAAGTAGTAATACTGCTTACCCCACAACATTCCTGCGAGTGCCTGGCGATGCAGGCGCCGTTCATCTTCCTTCAGTGTCTTTGGCGTGATCCGATCGTAGAACTGGTCAGCATCCGCCAGTCTCGCGGCAAAACTCTCATCAAAGCCCGCAAATGAAACCGCAGATTTCTCGTTGCTCAGCCGCAACCGCACCACCTTGCTTCCTCCAGCCGGCACATTCAGCTTGTAGACTGCAGCGCCTTTGGTTCCTTTTTTCTCCGGGTTTACGGCTTCCTTGTTGCCATGGATGAGATAGTTGTGAAATGCATCCTTTACGTAGGTTGTCTGATTCGGCTGCCCCCACAAACGAGCTGCATTCGATTCGTTCTCCGTGAAGAGCAGTTCCACGGCACCTTCGCAGGTAAGCGTGCAAGTTCCCAGCTTTTCATGACTGGCGACGATGGTTCCCGGCTCAACTTCGCTCAACGCCGGTTTAGCGGTTCCGCCAGCCCGTGACCATGTATTGCGGAACCACAACGTCGGCAGCACAAAGAGATCGGCCGCCTCCGGCCCGCGATTGTGCACCGTAATGCGGATCAGTACGTCTTCCGGATCGGCCTTGGCATATTCCACGAACACGTCAAAATACCGGTCTTCATCGAAGATGCCTGTATCCAGCAGTTCATACTCAAACTCTTCCTTACCGCGCCGCTTGTTCGTTTCCACCAGGTCGCGATAGGGGAACTCCCGCTGAGGATACTTATAGAGATACTTCATGTACGAATGCGTGGGTGTGCTGTCCAGATAGAAGTAGTATTCCTTCACATCCTCGCCGTGATTGCCTTCGCTGTTGGTGAGACCGAAGAGCCGCTCTTTCAGGATTGGGTCCTTGCCGTTCCAGAGCGCCACCGCGAAGCAAAGTTGCTGCTTATCGTCAGAGAAGCCGGCAATGCCGTCTTCTCCCCAGCGATATGCCCGTGACCGCGACTGGTCATGGCTGAAATAGTTCCATGCATCGCCGTTGTCGCTGTAATCTTCGCGGACCGTGCCCCACTGCCGTTCGCTCAGGTAAGGTCCCCATTTTTTCCATGGGATTCCCAGCTCACGGGCGTCGTTCAGCCGTTTCTGTTCGTTGGTTTCAATGTACGCAACTGGAGTTCTCTGACTCGGTGTCATGACTGTCCCCCGTCTTTTACTCGCTTTGGGTCCTGTTGCACACAGCTTGCGAGTTGACGCGGCTCCGCAGCAGGGCTCTAAGTGGAATTTTAGGACGGGGAAAAGAGCGGGCGAACTGTCAGTGTTGACAGGCAGGGACGAACGTTTTGTTGAGTTTCCACTGCGAGAATCACATGTCGAAGTGACGGTGCCTCCAACTAACCATCGCGGCAGGCTGCGCGGGCCAGAAGATCCAAATGGAGGGGAGGTGAAGCTGGAGCGCAGGATTGCCTGCGCCCCAGAGGGATCCACTGACTACTTGGCTGCCGCTTGGGCCTGGAGTTTCTTTTCAGGTGTGCTCTTGGTGCCGAGATAGATCCTTGATGCCAGCACTGCTCCCAGCATCGGCGCCACAATGAACAACCAGACCTGCTCCACCGCCCAT
>JBAIYI010000793.1:0-3358 GCA_037915955.1 Terriglobales bacterium | reverse complement strand
GGACTGGCGCCCGGAGTTGGAGTCGCGGAAGCGTTAGTACTACCGCCAGAGCTGCCTGAGCCGCCGCATGCCAGCATGGCTAAAAACAAAACAGCGAGTGATATGCTTCCCCAAAGCCTGTACATCTCCAAAATCCTTTCGCACGGAACACACAACGCGGCTGCCTCTGCGGGCAGTCTGCGACTTCAAGTGTTTCCTTGGTTAAACGGCGAACGGATTTCAACTACAACTCTGTACCGTCATTTCAAAGACGGGATTGCATTCCACTCGTTCCCGCAAGCGATCTCGCGCACCTGGGGGAAAGAGGCGATTTGCTACAAAGCGCTTTGTCTAAAAATTCGACCGCCGAGATTCGCTTAAATAAGGATCACCACCAGAATTTCCCTGGCGGCTCTAAGCGCGGCTGGTCCCGAAGCATCCGCGGGTTGAGGCGTTTTAAATGTCAGGATGCGAATCCGATTCGCACCCACCGTTACTAGGCGCAGGCATCATAACCGTAATTCCGGAAAAATAAAATTAAATTCTTAAAATAATCAGATTGGCGTTAGAGTGGCAGCAACCCCGCACAAAAAGGGTCGGGTACCGATGCCTGCAACTGTGCTGATGCGCGGAGCCCAGCCAGTCTCTAGTGCTCGGTACCCGTCTCTGTGCCGGAAGCCCGATCCCGGCACCCTTCGCCGCGGTTGCATGGGCGAAGATCCTGAAATCTCTTCAAAAGTTGCCACCAGCGAAACCAATGATGGTCGCGGGCAACTCATCTTCTTTATCTTTCTTTTATGACTTTAATCAGGCTGCTCCGCTCTTAACGTGCGCAACAGCTTTCGAACAAAAGCGGCATCCGGAGCGCTTCTTCAGTGGATGCAACCCTCGCGCAAAGGGAGAATTGGGCAGGAAAAATCTAGGTTCGAAGCGGAACTACCCTTGGACGGGAAGTCTCTTCTTCACCCGGTAGTACTTGACCGTGCTGCGGTAGCGCCTGGGGGTTCGCAACCGTAACGATCGCCGAACTTACAGTCGACAGGTGGTGCGGCTGCTTCGCAGCCTGTGCCTGCGAGCGGCTCACCGCCACGCCCGAGGAAGGCAGGCAATGAAATTCCACGCTCACAATCGGCGGAATGTCATCGTAGGGATCAGGGTCGTAGGAATCACACCAACACGGAGCGCTGCCGGCCAGCATAAACATGAGACCGAGCACCGCGCCGCGGCTGATTCTGAGCAATCTTGACACCTGAGCCGACCACCTCTTATACGCTAAAGACTATGGCCGGAATATTAGCAGAGATTTGGGTTTAAATTAAATTTTTTAATAATCCGGCCCGAATCCACCGCCCTGGGTAACAGGCCAGCATCGCTCCTGTGCCAAAACACGCCCAGAAATGAACCCACACATCATCCTGGGGGCGAGTCAGCTATTTTGCGAAAAGCCTCCCAAAGAAATCACCCTGCTTCCACGCAGGCCGCTCATGCTGTTGGGCCACGTCATATCCCATCAGGAAGGTGATCTGCATATATTGGATCGTGGCGTCGAAATCAAAGGGCTGGCTCATATTGTCGCTCGGCGCGTGATAGCGCGTCTGAATCCAGTTTTCGACGAACTTCCGACCGTTAACATTGGGATCTCTCGCCCTCAACCCTTCGCCGATACTCACTGCGGGAATGCCCTGGCGTACGAAGGCATAGTGATCGGCGCGGACAAACCCATTTTGCTCCGGCATGGGATCAGGACTGACCGTAAGGCCAAGCTGGCCGGCGACTTGAGACAAAGTATCGCCCAATGTACTGTGTTCGTCGCCAATAACATCTTTGAAGGCATAAAACACTGCGGCGCCGTCCATGTTTATATCCGCAACAATGTTGCTCCTGGGAACGGTGGGAAAGCGCGCGAAATAGTCGGCGCCGAGCAGACCTTGCTCCTCTGCGGTGGTCGCAAGAAAAAGGATGGAGCGTGCCGGCCTTCGGCCCAGGCTGGCATAGGCGCGCGCGAGTTCAATCAGTGCCGTGGTTCCGGAAGCATCGTCCACCGCGCCGTGGTAAATGCGATCTCCATTAATTGGCTTTCCAATGCCCATGTGGTCAGTGTGCGCGCTATAGACGACGTACTCTTGCGCGAGTGCCGGATCCGATCCACGCAAGATTCCAGCTACATTCGGGCTGCTGACCTCACGATGTTTGCTTACCGCACGCAAATGCAATTTCACCGGCAATGGGAAAGAGCGAGACGTACCGCTCTCTGCCGCCTTCAAAGCTTCGCGATAAGGTTGCGGCGAATCCTGCAGCAATTCTTCCGCCGCCTTCATTGACAGGACTGCTCCCCCACGAAGCTCCTTGAAGGTATCGTTGGGCATGCCATTTTTATCCAGCCAGCGGTACCGCGGAGACTCGATCTGGTTGGGCATCCGGCTCCAGGGTAGCGAGGCCTCCGATTGCGGCGTCCACAGCGAGATCATTCCGACAGCTCCGTGCGCCACGGCCTGCCGCGCCTTCTCCAACCCTGACGCGAAGTGGGCGCGCTCGTTGGCCGGAAAACTGGGTGGTGCGCCCGGCAACATAACGATGATCTTTCCCTTTACATCCACACCCTTGTAGCTGTCGTAATCGCGCCCGGGGTTGACCACGCCGAAACCAACGAACACCAGAGGCGCATCAACCGAAATGTCCGTCTGCAGAGCATTGCCCCCGCTCAGAAAATCTGTACCCCATTTAAGCTTGGTAGTCCTGCCATTGCGAGTAATCGCAGCCTCGCACCCGCCGGGATCTACCGTGACCTCGCGCAATGGGACCGGCTGCAAGTAGCTGTCCTTCATCGTCCCGCCGGGCTCCAGACCGAAAGCTTCGAACTGGGCAGCTACGTAATGAGCGGCGATTTCCTGGCCTCGCGTCCCCGTGCCGCGCCCTTCCAGCAGGTCGTCAGCCAGGAAACGCATGTTGGCCCGCAGCGCCGCCTTACTAAAGTGGTCCATGGCGCCTTGCACATCTGCCGGCACACCGGGCTGCTGCCCGCTGGCAATCGTCAGAAACAGGCTCGTTAACGCTGCTCCGATCAAAGTTGAAATCCTCATCTCATCCTCCGGGTACACCTGGGCGGTGAATGGTAAGTTGATTCTTTATGCACGCTCTTGTTAGCGGTTGGATTGTACCAATCTGTATTGACGGGAGTGCTGGCTTACTCAAGCATGCCGCAGACGGCACCGGCTAGAAGCTGGTTGCTCATAGAGGTCTCGACCGGTAAAACACGGCGTAGTAGTGAAATGCTGATGCCCGTGAGCATTTGCGGTTCCCTCTTCAAATATCCGCCTCACCTCTTCACCACGGTGAGCGTCACTGAAGACGGGTACTCCTTCGAGTGATGGATGGCAGT
>JBAIYI010000562.1:0-5760 GCA_037915955.1 Terriglobales bacterium | reverse complement strand
CGCCCGGAGAAAGTTTGGCAGGATTGAATCGGGCGACTCCGGGTTTCTCTTCCGCAGAAGCGTTTGTGATGTTTTCCATGGCATCTCCTTTGACCCCATTGATTGTATTTCCCGGCACAGTTTCGCGGGAACCGGGGCAGGGTATGGCCCAGAATCGTTTTGATATCAAAATTCATCTAATCAGCTATGAGTTCCGAGCAGACGATTGCAAGCCGCATGCCGGCCGTTTTTCTGGCTCACGGCTCTCCATTCCTTTTGGACGACGAGCTGTGGACGCGCGAGCTCAAGTCCTGGGCTGGTGCCATGCCCCGCCCCAAGGCAATTCTGATGATCTCCGCGCACTGGGAAGAGCGGCCCATCACACTGGGCGCAACCACGCCGGTGCCGCTGGTTTATGACTTCTATGGATTTCCCGAAAAGTACTATCAGGTGCAATATCCTGCGCCTGGGGCACCGGAGCTGGCCAAGCGAGTTCGCGAGCTGTTGGGCAAAGACCAGGTTCGTGACGACCCCGAGCGTGGGCTTGATCACGGCGCTTACATCCCGCTGAAAGCCATGTATCCGCGGGCAGAAATTCCGGTCCTGCAACTGTCGATTCCCACGCAGGATCCCAGGGCATTGCTGGAGTTGGGTGGAAACCTTGCCCCTTTGCGGGATGAAGGTGTGCTGATCATGGGGAGCGGATTCCTTATCCACAACCTGCGGTTATTTGCCTTCCGGCCCACGGCCCCACCCGCGTGGGCACACGAGTTCGATCACTGGGCGGAAGAGGTCTTTACCCGCCGCGATGTGGATGCCCTGCTTGACTACCGCAGCAAGGCCCCGGCGGTGGATATCGCCCTGCCGACGCAGGAGCACTTCATCCCCTCGATTGTGACCATGGGCGCAGCCTCAGACCGCGATCAGGTGAGCTTCCCGGTGACTGGTTTTGTGGGAGGACCGCACACAAAGAGGTCGGTGCAATTCGGATGAGCTGATTGCGGCGTGTGGTCGCCGGTCTGGGGGATGTAAGCAGGCGGAACATCCAGCCGGGAAAAAGCGTCATAATAGTAAGGACGTCCAGGATGCCTTTGCCTAGGGAGGCTCCCATGAAATCACTCTTTTTGGCTCGTCTTTCCGTTTTCGTATTGACCTTCGGGTTATCTGTGGCCATCGTTGCCCAGCAGGCTGCTCCTGCGCCCGCGGCTACGCAACAAAAGAAAACATATTCTCCAAAAGCCCAGGAGCGCATTACGCGCGAAGTCAGGCACCAACTGCTCAAACTGCCGTACTACGGCGGGCCGTTCGATCACATTTCCTTTCGCCTGGTGGGCTATGACGTGGTCCTGATGGGGCAGGTGGTGAACTATACCCTTAAACCCGACGCTGAAAAGGCCATCCGCCATATTGAGGGTGTAGAGCGGGTGATCAATCACATTGAAACGCTTCCTCCCTCGGCAGGCGATGACCGGCTTCGCCGCGACTTGTACCGGTCCATTTATGGCTATGCGCCGCTGCAGAGATACCGCATGCCGCCCACCAAACCCATTCAGATCATTGTGAAGCACGGCCATGTGATGCTGGAGGGCGTGGTGATCAGCAAGGCCGACAAGAACATGGTGGGCATCCGCGCCAATGGTGTGCCGGGAGTCTTCTCTGTGACCAACAACCTGATGATTGAGAAGGAAGGAGCAGGCATGTAAGCAGGCAGCCTGCGCTCATGGATCAAAAAAACTAAAAGCCACAGCTTCCGGGTCTGTGGCTTTTATATTTAGCAGTCGACGGATGAGCCTGCTTCTGTAGTAGTAGAGTTCCGGTAGCGGGCTTTGATATAGGAGGCGCTCTTTTTTTTTTGATTCTTTAAGGCTTAAGCGACTGAAGATCTTAATAACCCAAGAGCACCAGCATCCGAAATCGTCTTGAGCGCCTTCTGCGCCTAGGCCTTTGTGGCCAGGCGCGTGCGCAGCACTTCCAGCGCTTTTTCAAGCTTTACCCCGCGAGACGCCTTAAGCAATATCGCGTCACCTGCATGAAGTTCGCGTGCCAGCAGCTCGCCGGCTTCTTCCGGCGTTTCCACAAATTGGGCCTGTACGCCTGCTCCACATGCGGCTTCGGCAAGCGAGCGCGCCAGCCCGCGCACGCCGATAACGAGGTTCAGCTTCTTCTCTGCTGCATGTTTTCCGCACTCACGATGGAGCGCCTCGCCGGTCGGACCCAGCTCAAGCATCTCGCCGGCCACCAGGATATGCCGTGACGCTTTCATCCCGGTGAGGGTGTCAATCATCGCGTTCAGCGCGCGCGGATTGGAATTGTAAGAGTCGTTGATGATGGTCGCTCCACCCAACTCTACTAACTCGCCGCGCTTCTCCGCCGCCCTCAAACTCGCGAGCGCTGCTGCGGCGTCAGAGGGCGAAGCGCCCTTCTCCAGCGCGGCTGCCACAGCTGCCAGCGCGTTATAGATGTTGTGCTCACCCACAAGAGAAAGCCGAGCCGGCTCGCGCACACTGCCCACAACCAGGTCGAATGTTGAACCGTCTATCCCGTTCAGCCGCACGTTTTGTGCGCAGACGTCTGCGGCTCGCTTCATTCCGAAGGTGACCACTTTTCCTTTGAAGTCGCGGCCGAACTGGGAAACATATTCATCATCGGCGTTCAGCACTGCCGTCCCGCCCGGTGGAAGCGTCTCAACGATCTCGTACTTGGCGCGGGCGATTCCGGCGATGGAATCGAAGTTCTCCAGATGTACTGGCGCGACGCAGGTGACCACCGCCATGTCATGATGCGCGATCTGCCCCAGCGTGCGGATCTCCCCGGCATGGTTCATTCCCATTTCCACGACAGCAATGTCATGTTCAGCTTCCAGCTTGAGCAGCTGCAGCGGCAGGCCGATGTGGTTATTGAAATTTCCGCTGGCCTTCATCACGCGATAGCGCGTCGCGAGAAGGTGCGCGAGGACCTCCTTAGTCGTAGTCTTGCCCGCTGATCCAGTGACCGCCAGCAGAGGTTTGCCCCATAGACGCCTGGCAGCTGCGCCAAGCTGCTGAAGGGCCGCGAGAGGATCGTCCACGACGAGCAGGCGGTGCGGGTCGCCTTCAACTGTGGCTCCCGCCTGCACCAGTGCGCCGACAGCTCCTTTGTCGAGGGCTGTCTTTACGAACTGATGACCATCGGCGTGTTCGCCTTTGAGGGCGATAAAAAGATCGCCGGGGCTGATGGTGCGGGTATCAATGGAGTAGCCCATGGCCACGGCTTCGCGATCGAAATCGCCCTTTGCGCCGGTGAATTCGGCAATGCGCCACAGCGGCAGCTTCACTTTCTTCCTCCCTCAGATTTCATGTACCCCATCTGTTCTAAAGCTTCGCGCGCCACCTGCACATCATCAAAAGGGAATGTACCTTCGCGGGTGATTTGAACTTTCTCATGTCCCTTGCCCGCGATCAGCACCACGTCGTTGTTACGCGCGTTTTCCAGCGCGAGCCGGATCGCCTGCCGGCGATCGGGTTCCACCAGTTTGCGCGTTGCACTCCCATTGAAGCCGGGCAAAATGTCTTCAATGATCTTCTGCGGATCCTCGCTGCGCGGATTGTCGGAGGTCACTATGACCAGATCGCTGCCCTCAGCGGCGGCCTGGGCCATCAGCGGGCGTTTGGTCTTGTCGCGATCGCCACCGCAGCCAAACAGCGTGACCACCCGGCCACCCGCGCCGCCACGTGAAGCAAACTCCCGCGCGATTGCTGTGAGATTGCGCAGCGCGTCGTCCGTATGCGCGTAATCCACCACCACGGTAAATGGCTGGCCGCTGTCCACGCGTTCGAAGCGTCCCGGAACCTGGTTGAAGTTGGCTATCGCCTCACTGATCTGCTCCAGCGTGCAGCCGCGACTCCAGGCAGCAGCGCTCGCCGCCAGCAGGTTATAGACGTTTACCTTGCCGATCAGTCGAGACTTGATCCGCTCGTTACCGGCCGGCGTCCTGAGTTCGAAGCTGGTTTGCGTTGGTTCCAGACTGATCCGGTGCGCCCGAAAGTCAGCTTCTCCAATCCCATAGCGAATCACCTGCTCGCTTTCACGATGGCTGAGCAAAATCCGTCCGTAAGGATCATCAGAGTTAATAACTGCGCATCGCGGCGGATGACTGCCGCTCCCTTCAAACAGCATCCGCTTGGCCGCGAAGTATGCATCCATGTCGTGGTGGTAATCCAGGTGGTCGCGCGTGAGATTGGTAAAGACTGCCACGTCGTAGGGAATTCCCCAAACGCGACCCTGCTCCAGCGCATGGGAGGAAACTTCCATCACCGCATCAGAAGCGCCTGCCGCCAGAGCTTCGGCAAAGAGCTGGTTCAGCTCCAGCGACTCCGGCGTGGTGTGCGGCGCGGGCAGAACTTTGCGGCCCATCGGCTGATCCGGTGCGGGCACATGATACTCAATGGTCCCCACCAGCGCTGCTCTCTTGCCGCAGTGATTCAAGATGGCTTCGGTAAGAAACGTTGTGGTGGTCTTCCCGTTCGTTCCTGTGATTCCGGTGATCTTGAGCGAATCAGCCGGTCGCTTGTAAAAAGCCGATCCTAGTTCCGCCAGAGCTTTGCGACCATGCGGCACAACCGCCCATGCGATTCCGTTTCGCGGCGGCTCTGACTGAGAATCGGTGACTACCGCGACGGCGCCGTTCTTCAGCGCCGCGTCTATATAGCGATTCCCATCGGTGGCTTCGCCGCGCATGGCCACGAATAGCCAGCCCGGTCGCACACGCCGGGAATCGTAGTCCACGCCCAGGATTTCGGGATCGCCGCCGCGGGCGGAAACCGCCAGGCCGCGCAGCAGTTGGGAGAAGTCCATTGGCTAGATTATAAAGTGCAGCCGTAGCCAAGCGAGCGCGCGCCCGCGGAAGACTCTATTTGTGTACGGCAGTGGCGTGCTGCCCCAGCTTTTCCGGCAGTGTCTTCAATCGGCGGCAGGCTTCTTCCAGTTCAGCATCGGTCTTGGCAAAACAGAAGCGGACCAGATTTTCTCCGCCTCCTCCATGATAGAAAGCGCTGCCCGCTACCGTGGCGACTCCGGTTTCACGCAGCAGCGTCATCGACTTTTCCTTACTCGACTTGCCGCCCAGCATCGAAGCGTCCGCCAGCACGTAATATGCGCCTTTCGGAACCGAAGGCGTGAGTCCGACTTCCTTGAGCGTGTTGCAGAGCAGGTCGCGCTTATGCAGGTATTCTTTGCCGATCTCATGGTAGAAGCTCTCGGGGAGCTTCATGATTCCTTCCGCCACCCCGATCTGCAGCGGCGCAGGCGCGCATACATAAATAAGGTCATGAAAGTAGGCGATGGACTGCGCCCACTTGCGATCGCACACGGTATAGCCCACGCGCCAGCCCGTGATGCTGAAGGTTTTCGAGTAGCCCGAGATCGTTATGGTGCGCTCGCGCATGCCGGGCAGCTTGGCCGGGCTGATGTGCTGGCCCTCGTAGATGAAGTATTCGTAGATCTCATCAGTAAAGACGAAGAGGTCATGTTTCTGGGCGAAGTCGGCGACCCATTGCAGCTCCTCGCGCATAAACACTTTCCCGGAAGGATTCGCCGGTGAGTTGATCATGATGCCGCGCGTCCGCGGCGTAACCACGCGCTCCAGAGCTTCCGGCGAGAAGCGCCAGCTCGGCGCCTGCAAGGTGACGAAGACCGGCTTCGCTTCGACCGCAATCAGAGTGTTGAGGTGATAGCCGTAATAAGGTTCAAAGAGGATAACCTCGTCGCCGGGATTGAGCAACGCGAGACAGCTTGCATAGAAAG
>JBAIYI010000798.1:0-8222 GCA_037915955.1 Terriglobales bacterium | reverse complement strand
CAAAGATCAAGGCATTCTTCCTGGTGAACCCTGGCAATCCCACAGGAATGGCGCTGAGCAAGGAGACAGTTGCGAAGATCGCCAATATTGTCAAAACCAAACGGCCTGACCTGATGGTGCTGACCGATGACGTGTACGGAACATTTGTACCGGAGTTTCGTTCGCTGCTTGGTGAGCTGCCGCAGAACACCATCGGTGTGTACTCGTATTCAAAGTACTTCGGCGCCACCGGCTGGCGGCTGGGAGTAATCGCCGTACATGAAGACAACATCTTCGATAAGAAGATCATGCAGCTGCCGGAAGAAACACTGCAAGCACTGGATAAACGTTACGGGGCGATCACGCTGGATCCGCGGAAGATCAAGTTCATTGATCGCATTGTGGCTGACAGCCGTGATGTTGCACTGAACCATACCGCCGGGCTTTCCCTGCCGCAGCAGGTCATGATGACCCTTTTTTCGCTGGCTGAACTCATGGATAGCGAGAAGCTTTATCAGAAGGCCTGCCAGGAGATTGTTTACAAACGTTTCTACGCGCTGGTTGAAGGACTGGGCCTGGAACTCAGTCCGAACCCCAACTACGACGCGTATTACGGATTGATCGACTTTGAGTTCTGGGCGAAGAAGAACATCGGCCCGGAGGCAGTCGAGTTCCTGAAAAAGAATGTGCACCCGCTCGATCTCGCGTTCCGCCTGGCTGAGGCGCACGGGATTGTGCTGCTGAATGGCGGCGGCTTTGACGCACCGGATTGGTCATTGCGCGTCTCACTGGCGAACCTGCCGGATGATGCGTATGACGATATCGGTCGCGGAGTGCGTTCCATCGCGCGTGGATATCGCCACGCGTATGAGGCCTCCAGGGAACGCACGGAGCAGGTCAGCGAGCAGCAGCTGACCACGGTGGCTGGAGACTGACGAGTGGCCCGTCCCCCCGCTGCTCGTCTTCTCCGCACCGCCTGCATGCGGCCAGGCGGCAACGCCTGGCTTGCATGCAGGTTTTCTTCTTAAGCTGTGCATACGAGTGTTTCGGTTCCTAATCTGCCGCAGCCGATCGAATGACTTCCTTCGGCACAGAAGTATGCTTCAGAGCAACCGCGCCTAAAAGGCCGGCGAGGACCGATCCGGTGATCGTCCCAACTTTTGCGACGTCCAGCAAGTCACCGTCTCCGAAGGCAAGGCTGGCAATGAAAAGTGACATGGTGAAGCCGATTCCGCACAGGCAGCCTGCACTGAAGATCTGCTTCCAATTCACGTTTTCCGGCGCGGAGGCCAACCTGAGTTTTACGGCAACAGCGGAGAAGAGGGTGATGCCAAGCGGTTTTCCGACCAGCAGGCCCAGCGCAACGCCAAGTAACACACGATTGGTAAAGGCGCCGGAAAAGTTACCGAGCACGTGCACTCCGGCATTCGCCAGCGCAAACAGCGGCATGATCAAGAAGCTGACCCACGGCTGAATTTGGTGCTCGATGCGATGCAGAGGAGATTGCATCAGCGCGCTGGTGGATTCCAGGGCGCGATAAGCATCGTGTTCTGCGGTGGAATGGTGCGCCGAAGCACCGATTTCGGTAAGTAGGTAGCGGCTGGAACGCAGAAAACGATCGCGGTCCGCGTACGTGTTCGCCGGGATAGTGAATGCCATGAGCACGCCGGCGATCGTCGCATGCACCCCTGAGTTCAGTACGGCCAGCCATACAAAAATTCCAATCACAGCGTAGACGGCCGGCCTGCGCACGCCAAGCGCATTGGCCAGGCAGGAAGCGACCAGCCCCAGTACGGTTAGCCCAAGATTCGCCAGAGAGATATGCGCCGTGTAGAAAAGGGCGATCACCATCACGCCGAACACGTCATCCACAATCGCCAGAGCGGTTACGAAGACTTTGAGCGTTGCCGGAACGCTTCTGCCCAGCAACGCCATCACGCCAAGAGCAAAAGCAATATCGGTAGCCATGGGGATCGCCCAGCCGCGTTGCGCGTGACCAGCGGAAGCAAAGCTCAGGTAGACCGCCATCGGCACAATGCTTCCCCCAAGCGCCGCGATCAAGGGAAAGGTAGCCGACTTGAGCGACGAAAGCTCTCCCACCAGGATCTCGCGCTTGATTTCCAGGCCCATCAGAAAGAAGAAAAGAGCCATCAGGCCGTCGTTGATCCAGGCGTGATACGTCTGGATGAGCGAACTGCTTCCGAGCCCTATCGCCCAGGGCCGCTCCCACAGGTGGAGGTAGCCGTCGGCCCACGGTGAGTTCGCCCAGACCAGGGCAACCGCAGTACAGATCAGCAACAGAATTCCTCCTGAAGCCTCCATCCGCACAAAGCGCTTAAAGGGCGCCGTAACAACATCAATCGGCGGTCTGGGGACGATCCGTTGACGGGCTGGCTGCATCGGCATGGTGCGTGGGCCCCCTGAGACATTTGAAAAGCGCAAAATCGCGCATGGAAAAATGGGCCCGTCCTTCGGACCTCCAAACTCTATGTCACCGCACTCAACTCGTTGGAGATCCGATTAACGGGCCCTTCACCCCTCCCTTGCTACAGGACATTCCGCTATGCTGCGGATTTTCCCCTGGCCCGTTTCTCCTCCACAGGAACACGAGGAGCCTGCGCTTTGGCTGCATCAAGGAAAGAAGCCTTCAAAAGCTTCAGCCCCAGATTGGCGGAGAAGCCGTGGATTTCCTTTACATCGAGCTTGCGCATGAAGCCGATGGTTTCTGCTGTAATCACCTGGCCGGGCACCATGATGGGGAACCCGGGAGGATACGGAATTACAAAGTTGGCCGAGACCAGCGCAGGCCCTTCTTTCAGCCTGCGGTCGATCTCCGGGCTGGCGAGCTTAATGTGCTCGCACTGCTCTTCGCGATAAGCGCCGAAGAAACCCGCGCGCATATTGCCCTCGCTGGTGATGCTCGCCGGATTCTCACGGAAGCTGTCATGGAAGCAGCTGAAGTTGGGAAGATCAGGAACATCTTCCATGAGCGACTTCACGCGTGCGTTGAACGTCTCGCGCCCCGATTTGCCACTCTGCTCCAGCCGCTTCTCGATCTTTTGCGAGATATCGACCAGAGACTTGATCAGGTGGGCGACATCGCTGCGCGTGTTGTTGATATTGGTTTGCAGCAGCACGCTATTGCGTGAGGTCTTGTTGAGCTGAATGTCGAACTCCGCAGCCAGAATATTCTTGAACTGCGTACCGTCGAAACCAGCAGTGCCGCACACCAGGGTAAGGCGAGTCACGTCCAGCGCGAACTCGTCTTCCTTCAGCGCCTTCACTGCGGTTGCCCAGTTGGCGCCCGGCGTCAGATAGTCGACAAAGCCGGTATTGCGGAACTCGCCCGGGATCATCTCATCTGCGCCGAGGATACGGAAGTACTTTGAGATCAGCGGATGAGAGTTAATCTCCTGCCGAATCTCCAGCGCGAGCTGAATGGCGCGATGAACCAGCTCATATCCTTCCAACTCCATCTGCCGCCGCGCCACATCGAGTGAAGCGATGATCTGCAGATTGGGTGAAGTCGATGCATGCGTGAACACCGCCTCGTGGAACTGCTCTTCCACGGTGTGGTAGTCCACGTCTTTCACCAGCACCATGGAGCCCTGCCGGAGAGAGGACATTGATTTATGAGTTGAGTTCGTCTGATAGACGCGCATCCGAACCTTGTCAGGGTTGGCGAGCAGGCGCGTATTCAGCAGAGCCTCGTCTTTCGGATTGAGATCAGCGCCCAGCTTCTTTTCCTGCTCCAGGTATGCCGCCCGATAGGCTGGATCTTTGAATTTGCTCTCCAGCAGCGCTGCGGCGCCCATCGCGGTGCGACGCCGGTAGAACGGGCTGAAGCGGGCAAAGCCGAACCACGCCTCGTCCCATAGGAAGATAAGGTCAGGCTTGATGGCGAGGCACTCTTCCATCACGCGCTCCACGTTGTAAACCTGGCCATCGAACGTGCAGTTGGTGAGTACGAGCATTCTCGCGCGATCCAGCTTGCCTTCTGCCTTCAGGTCCAGCAGGGCCTTCTTGATGGTATGAAGTGGAACCGCCCCATACATCGAGAACTTCGTGAGCGGATAGGCTTCCACATAAAGAGGTAGAGCACCCGCCAGCACTGCGCCATAATGGTGCGACTTGTGGCAGTTGCGGTCCACAATCATGATGTCGCCCGGCGCGAGCAATGCCTGCTCCACCATCTTGTTGGATGTTGAGGTGCCGTTGGTCACGAAGAAGACATGGTCGGCGCCGAAGGCGCGGGCTGCCATCTCTTGTGCCAGTTTGATATTGCCTGTGGGTTCCAGCAGGCTATCGAGTCCGCCAGTGGTCGCCGATGATTCAGCCAGGAACAAGTTCAGACCATAGAACCGGCCCATGTCGCTGATCCAGTTTGATTTGAAAATGGATTTTCCACGCGCGACCGGCAGAGCGTGAAACGTCCCAATCGGGCGCTGCGCATATTTCTGCAGATTGTCAAAGAAAGGAGTGGTGAAGCGGTCAGCCACACCGTCGAGAATGCTCAGGTGCAGCTCGAGCGGTTCTTCCACCTGGTAAAACACACGGCGGAGGCATTTAGCCGAAACATCACCAGCAACTTTCTCGACTTCGCGGTCGCTCAGCAGGTAAAGGTCCAGTTCGGGCCGGATCAGCTTGATCGCCTGCGCCAGGGAGAGCCCCAGTTCCGGAGAGGTGATATCAACGCCGGTTGCGGCAACATAGTTGGCAAGGAACTCCCGCAGCACCGGATTGCTGTGTTGCGACGGGAAGGGAAGTCCATCAAATATGACGACGGCTTCCAGGCTTCCATTCAGGATCGTGGCGAGCACGGCATCTTCATAGCTGCCCACAAACACGGTTTCATAAACGAATCTGTCCTCCAGTCTCCGGAGCTTGCGCAACTCTTCCTTGAACGCGGGCCAGGTTTCCGGACGGGCCGGGCTGGCAAGAAGCACTTCGAAGTATGGCCGGTGTTGCACGCTGTTTTCTCCCAGCGGCAACTTCTGGCTCAGGCTTTCCGGGATGATCTCCTCGCCTTCCCAGTCGGCTACATTGGTGCGATACGAGTGCGTGAGCAGCGCGGTGCTGATGGCTTGCACAAGCCGGATTGTGCCTGTGGAATCGCCTTCGGCGATACGTTCCCGCAATGTCTGGGTTAACGCGTGACCGGGATAGGCAAAGAAGTCTTCCCATTGCTTCAACTCGGCGAAGCTGGCGACAACTGCTGCCCGCTTTGCTTCGGCTCCTGTGTTCTTCTGCCTGGCGGTTTCCCACTCGCGGGTGGTGCTGAGCAGCGTGCGCCAGCGGTCATGCCGCGCCTCCGCTCCGGTAAAGAACTGGTCGAGCCGGGGGATCTGTCTGGATGCCGTACTCATGATTCCGTCTACTCCTTCTCTGGGGTTGTGCTCTACTTTGAGCTTTTCATTTGCATGAAGTTGTACTTCACGCTGACCTGGACACGCGGCGCGGTTCCCACACTTCCGTCCTTATGTTCGAGCCGGCCATAGAGGAACTCTGTGCCGAAGTGGAGAGGCGCCAGTGGGCTCCAGATCAGGTTCACAGCGGTGTAATCGCTGCGGTGGAAGGTCGAGTCGCTTTGGGCCGCGGTGTTCTGCGCCTGCGCAAAGCCATAAGCAATCGAGGAGCGGAGCTTATCTACCCAGTAATGCTGATAGCCGCCGTAAACGCCGATTGCAGGGATGGCCTCCAGACGTGGATCCTGTGTGCTGATCACTGCCGCATCAATTCCCAGTCCGGACGTGTCATTCATGTAGCGCGAGATACCGTTGCCATATGCGCCCTGATACACGAAATTGTCTTTGCCGAAGGTCTTGAACAGGCCAGCCAGGTTGAAGCCCCAGCCAAAAACGGAGTCGCTGCGGCCGTCGGGGAGGAATGCCGAAATGTCGCGGAACAGCGCGGCTAACTGCACGTGGCCAAAGTCCATCTCGTGCCTTATCTGCACCGTGCCATCGGGAGCGGGACTGTTGGGTTGCGCGCTGAATTCGGGCGTCTTGAAAGCGACGTCAGAACTCGGCTTTTCCGCCGAGATGCTGACCGTGGTGCCTTCCGCGACTCTCCAGGTGAAGCGACCCTGCGGATTGCGGATCAATATCTGGCTGTTGGGCCCCTGGAAGTCGAGTGTGTCCGGCCCGGCATCAGGATCCATGAAGTTGGAGAAGGTCTGGCCGACCAGCAGGTTCCTGCCCTGTGCGTAAGCATGCCGCAGCCGTGGCGTGGTTGAACTGGAGCCGAAGAAATCCATTTCCAGGAAGAAGCGCAGCGTGCGCTGCTCCATCGGCACCAGGAAGTCAAAGTTGATGCGGCTGGGCCGCACGGAGACGGTGGAGTTCGTAATGTTCGCGGGTGGCGGAATCGGGATGCTGGACGGAATGAAGCGGTCCTGATCGCCTGCGGGCCTTGGATCAAAGGTGAAATCGCTCTTGGCGTAACCGCCGAACCTCATGAACGTGCGGGTTCCTGGTAGCCGGAAATAGTTTGGATATTTGGGATCGAGCGGCGCATTGTCGAGTCGTGCAGCAGCAAGCTGGTCCCCCGACTCAGTTTCATATTGCGACGTGGCTGTCTTCACCGGCTCGCCGGTGTTCAACTCTTTCGCGGGTTCGGCTTTTTGTTCCTGGCTGCTCGTACCTGCCACGGCATGCTGTCCTGAAGGATCGGATACGGCTGCGGCTGCGGCCGATGAGGCATTAAGCGCTCTGATCTGGTTCTGCAACTCCACAACCTGAGCCTGCAACGCATCCAGCTTTTGCTGCATGAGCTGCAATTCGGCGCCATTGGCCGGGGGCGCCTGGGCGCTGAGCGCGGGCCCGGCGATTACGAACAGAGAAACGCAAACGAGAGAAAGAAGAATCCGAAACGCTTTCATAGATGTCCTCGTATACGGCAATAGCCACAACGCACTCAAGAATGGGGGGGATCCACGACGCCGGACGCGGAGCCGCAGTTGTTGCAAAGGTTATTCCGGCGCTGTGAGCGGAGGAACTGTCAAAACTGCCAGACGTCAAACCGGCGCCATGATTCCGTCGACTGTAAACCTTGCCAGTAGCTCCATCGGCACAACTGGATTAAAAGCAGTTACAAGGGCTGAACTGGCCGCAGACCTATGCCGGACGGCGCTGAAAACACGTGCCTGGACGGAGCAACTTTGGCGGATGCTGTCGTAAGCGAGGCGATACGGTATCTGGATTCGCCGACCGCCTACCGCGAGTTCCTGCCCTCGATCAGGCCGCCCTCCGTAATGGAGGAGGGAAAGCTGGTGCTGCTGGATGATAGCCCTGTTACGCATCCGAAGCTCAGCGCCGTTACTGCAATCGCGTTGCTCGCCTGCACAGCTCTTGTTTGGTGGCTGCGAAGCTGAAGCGGGGAGCCTTGGGCTCCTGCAAAGCGGGTGCTTTAGATCCGAGATTGTGGAGGGGATGGATGTCAACACTTCCGGTGATAAAACGCGATGAAAACAGGTCAATTGAGGAATGGGAACGCGCGTGGCAGGAACACTGGCAGAAGACCGGGTTCACTCCTTACGAGCTTCACGTTGCGGGATCGGACGCGGCCGAGGAGGAACGCAATTTCCTGATGCAGCGGCGCACGCCGGACCGCGAGCGCAAACGCATGCAGCGCATCATGGCGGAGTTCGAGCACGGCTTCCGCAACCTGCACCAGCTTGGACCGGCGGTCACGGTATTCGGGTCAGCGCGCTTCGAACCCGGCCATCCTTATTACAAGCTGGGAGTGCAGATCGGCCGTCGACTCGCTGAAGTGGGGCTCACTGTGATCACCGGCGGCGGCCCGGGTGCCATGGAGGCAGCCAATCGCGGCGCGTACGAAGTGGGCGGACCGTCTTATGGTCTGAACATTCTTCTGCCGCACGAGCAGGAGCCCAATCCCTACATCGACAAAAACGTTGAGTTCCACTACTTCTTCGTGCGCAAAGTCATGCTGGTGAAGTACTCATGCGCGTACATCGTGCTTCCCGGTGGCCTGGGAACGCTCGACGAACTGTTTGAAGCAGCCACGCTCCTGCAATGCGGGAAGATCGGGCCGTTTCCGCTCATCCTGGTGGGCGAGGAGTTCT
The DNA here is from genome assembly GCA_037915955.1 of Terriglobales bacterium. Classification (GTDB taxonomy): domain Bacteria; phylum Acidobacteriota; class Terriglobia; order Terriglobales; family Acidobacteriaceae; genus Angelobacter. Next base: position 157 of record JBAIYI010000798.1, on the reverse strand, counting down.
GGAAAGGCATGCGCGATTTCCTGTGGTTCATGGTGGATCAGGGAGTCTTCGGGCATGAGGAGATCGGCTTCGCGCGAATCACTGACTCGGCTGAGGAAGCGGTGGACTTTGTCCTCCGCAGCCTGCCTGACGCCCTGAGACAACAGCTCAAACCGCT
>JBAIYI010000913.1:0-18712 GCA_037915955.1 Terriglobales bacterium | reverse complement strand
GTAACAGATTGCGCGGCCGGCTCTACGCGCAGTACCAGATCCTGCACGCCGCGCACAATGACTGCCTGTCCCACATCCATGTTCGTGGTGGCCATGGCGTCCCAGAGCGCGCCGCGGACAAAGACCTTTCCGGCGGGCGCCATGGGTGAGCGCACCACGCCGATTTCGCCGATCAGGCTTTCCGGTCCGGTGACGATCTTGTTGCGTCGCGCGCGAATGGCCAGCGTCATCAGAAAAACCGTGATCAGGCCGAACGGTATGCTGACCGCCAGCGCCGTCACCAGCCTGACCCTCATTTGTGGAATCGGGCCATCCACGAGCGTGAGGGCTCCTAGAACCATCATCACGATGCCGGCGATCGTAAGCACCCCATGCGTCTGGAACTTGGCTTCCAGTATGTAGAGCACAAAGGAGGAAAGGATCAGTACGATCGCAATCGAGCGAATGGGCAGCATGTTCCAGGCGTAGAGCACCAGAACCACCGCAATGAAGCCCACGGCCCCGGGAATCACCGCGCCCGGATGGTTGAATTCAAAGTAGATGCACAGCGCGCCAATCACAAAAAGCAGGAACGAGATATTCGGATCAAGCAGAAGCGCAAGTACCTTCTGGCGGACGGTCATCTCGAGCACGTGTACCGGCTTGCCTGCCACGTGCAACGTGGCTTTCGAGCCGTCGAACCGGGTGACGGTCTTTCCGTCCAACTGGCGAAAAAGATCAGTGTCGTCCTTGGCGATGAATTCAACCAGGTGCTTGGAAAGGGCTTCTTCAGCCGTGAACGATTTTGATTCCCGCACTGCTGATTCGGCGACTTCTACGTTCCGTCCCCGTTTTGACACGTAGGAGCGCAACAGTGAGGCGGCATAATTTTCGATTTTCTCCTTCATTACCGGCTCCACCTTTTCCGATGAACCGGTGAGTCCGATCAGGACGGGATGCGCAGCGCCCGTATTAGTGCCCGGGGCCATGGCCGCCACGTCTGCAGATTCCAGGATGAAAAATCCGGCCGATGCGGCGCCGCTGCCGGAAGGCGTGACATAAATGATCACCGGCACAGGCGATTCGAGTACCTTGTGGATGATCTGTTCCATGTCGCTCATCGCCCCGCCAGGGGTTTGCAGTTCAACCAGCACAGCGTCAGCATTCGTCGCCTTCGCTTGATCGATAGCCCGCTCAAAGCGTTCGGTCGCCAGGCCGTGAATGGGGCTATCAACCACGATCTTGACCACGTCGGCAGAAGCGAGTGCCGGGAGCAGTGTAAAGGCCAGAGTGGCGATGCTCTTGAGTAGCGACTTGCGAATCATAAAAGTACCTCTTACTTGTTCCTGGCGGTGCCGGGGGAACGCGCCGCAAGATCCTTCTTTAAAGCGAGAGCAGAGGCGTTCGCTGGATCGAGCGCCAGCGCCTGATCCACGTTCTGCGCTGCCTCAGCCGGTTGGTTTTCTGCGAGCGCAAGCCGGGCCATCACCAGATATGCCTCCGGTATCGGCTTCAGCCGCAGCGACGTCCGAGCCTCTTCGCGAGCTGCTGGGTACCGCTGCGTGGCAGCCAGAACTTCTGCCAGGCTCGCATGGGCCAGGGCATCGAAAGGCGTAAGGGCCACTGCCTCGCGAAACTGCTTTTCGGCCTCGGAGTTCAGTCCCTGTTCCAGGAGTTCATGGCCGCGTTGAATATGAAAAGCGGAGTGCCGTCCGGGATCCTGGCCGCTGAACCGGGCCTCTTCAGCGTTTTCCAGCTCCAGCGCAAGCTGGCGAAACCCGGATTCGTCATAGTTGCGTTTAATTCGTTCCAGCGGCAGGCGCGCTTTGGCGCCACCTGCGTTTATAGACTCAAGGAAACTTTTGGCTTCGCTGTCCGGCTGGATGGCCAATGCTGCGCGCAATTCGCGTGACGCGGCAGCGGAGTCGCCTTCCCGATAGAGCTCCACGGCGAGATTGAAGTGGTAATCCGGGTCACTGGGCTCAGTCTCGACGCTGCGTTCGAAGTACTCTCGGGCCCGCCGGTCACCGCGCCGCGCTGCGAGCACTCCCAAATTGTTAAAGATTTCTGTGAGAGGAAGCCTCTCAGAGAGCGACACGAAAGCGGCCTGCGCTTTATCCGCCTGGCCGCCGTAAAAAGCGGAGAGGCCGAGATAAAACTGAGCTTCGTTGATGTTGGGATCGGTAGGCGGAATGCGGCTCAGCCAACCGATGGCTGACGTGTAGTCTTTGGTGGCGTAATACGTCTTCCCCAGTTGCAACATCGCCAGCGTATGGCCCGGATCCAGCCTCACGGCTTCCAGAAAGCGTTTGATCTTTTCAGGATTGCTGGTGGCGATTACGCCCCGCATGTAGTTCTCCAGGGCATCCAGCCGCACCGGCGGAAAGCGGGCCACAAAATCCTGCTTGCTGATCTTACCCGCGAGCTTCAGATAATCCAGTACGTCCCAGGCAAGAGCGCTTTGAATGCTGATCAAATTGGCCAGTGAGCCAGATTCGCTCAGGTCTGGGCCGAGCCTGAGCTTAGCCGTGTCCATGACGCGAGCTCGTGCGGTCAGGTTTCCGCCCTCCACTCGGAAGCTGCCCAGAATCACATAGTCTGCCTCCAGACGCTGCGCGATGTCATAGACCGTGGCCCGCGAGGGTTTGGCAGAAGAAGGTATCCCAAGCTGGTCAAAGGCGAGCAGTCGGTCATCCCGGCTGACGATGTACAACGGCCCGGAGCTGAGTCGCGAACTGAGGACTTCCGGGAAGGCCTCGCCGATCCAGTCCACTCCTGGCTGAGAAGAGGTATTTTCAAACGGCATGATGAGCAGCAGCTGGCTGGCTCGCGGCTGGTCCGGCTGAACTGTGGCATGGAGCGGCAGAAATAACAGCGCCAGAAGGAGCACTGAGAGGAAGATAGCGGCTGATCTGCTCAAGATACTGAAATTATAGGCTATTCTGAACTGCCAGGGGCAGCGGGTTCTCCGCTTCTTGCAGCCGTTATTGAACTTTTTGCAGGCGATCAATCAGCTTTTGCGCGAGATTATCCTCTGATTCTGACCACAATACCCGGCCGCTGATCCCACAGTTCTTTTCCACCGCGCTTGTGAAGTTGACCAGCTTCTGGACATTCGCCTTCACGCGCTTCTCCACCGGCTCGCTCCAATCGACCTCCTCGTAGAGAAAAGGAGTGTCCAGGCCAAAGTCAACCTGCACGTGTCCATTCTGCTGGTAGGAGGCGTCTTCAAAAGCCGTGCCGTAGGCAAAGAACTTGACCTGCTGCGGTTTCAACTCCCAGGTAGGGTCGAGTTCGCCCTGCTGTACCGGTATCCACAAATCCCACGTGGCTTCGAGTTCGTAGGCATTGTCTTCGTGCAGGAACTCACCCGCCAGGGTAAGCACGTGTTCGGGATCCGCGCGATCATCGAATCCCTGCTGGAACACCGTTGGCTCATCCCAACTGATGCTGTGTACCGCCAGATGGCCGATGCCGGGACGCTGTTCAGAAAAAGGGAACTGCTTCATCACAGAAAGAAGACGCGGAAGCATCTCCTGCTCGGTAAAGCTGGGAAACCAAACGCTGAGATAAAGTCGGTCAGACATAAGATTGGCGAATTATTGTAATCCTCTCACTCCATCTGATGCCGGTGGGAGCAGGAAAGAGTCACAAGACCATTGTGAGTTGCGGGCGATCTACCTCAGGCTAGAATTGAGGCCGGAGCTGCACGGTCTCAGCTCCCGAGGATGGACATGCGCAATTTTAAGCTTTGTGGGCTCGTTGTTCTTGCCTCATCTTTTCTGTTTCCGCTATCTGTGGCGGGCCAACAACCGTCGTCATCTCCAACTCCTTCACTTTCTCCGAAACCGTCGGCCCCGAGCCCCTCGGCAACGAACCAGCCGGAAAAGAAGCATCCGCTGTTGACCGCAGAGGCTCGGCTGGCGGCTGCTCGCAACGTGATCGTCGTACGGACCCGGGGTGGCGATATACCTTACGACGTGATCCGAACCACAGTTGAGGGCTGGGGACGATATACCCTGGTGGCGGAACCAGATAAAGCCGACCTGATCATGGAGGTAGCCAGCAGCGGTGGAGGTGGCGATGTTCGCGTCACCGGCAGTAGCTCCAACTCGTCGACCGGACGTCCGGAGCAAAGTACGAGTACGAGCAAGGACATTTCTTCAACCGAAGTCACCCTGACGGTTCTGGATGCGCAAAATAAGAGGGTTCTCTGGCATGCAACCGAAACGGCGAAATACGCGGTCAAGCAAAAGGCGAGAGAGAACAATCTGGTGGAAGCGGCGGAGAGACTGGCGTCAAAATTCCACGATCGCATTGAGCCGCCGTCAGCGCGCTAGTGATTGATTAATATCGCAGCCAGCCACCTGGACAGCCACCTTCATTCTGGTCCAACGCGGATCTACCTGCTCACACCGCAGTAGTGAGAGCTTTCCGAGGAGGTGCGTCCTTTCGCGCTGCGCCATCTTGCGCGATTTGCGCCTGTTAACCAAGTTGCAAAATCTATGCACTGTTGTTGCTGTGATTGTTATCACAGCTTCGGTGCGACCCGCATCGTAACATCGCCCCATGGATTTTGCTTCCAGTCCGTGCGCAGCATCAGCCCGAGTGAGGGCCCTTACGCCTCATGCTGACGACCTTCTCGCGCTGGGCAAGTTCTCTGATGAGAACAAACACGCAATCTCCTTCTATTACCGGCCGGGAGATGCGACGCACGGGTCGCACGATGCCATGCTGCTGAACTTCCGCGTTCGTGACATCATCAGCAACAATTTTTCTCCCGAGCATCGCACCAGCGGCTTGCTTCGAGACCTTGACCATTGTCTTGAGATTGCGGAGCAGACGCCTGAGGAATATCCGTGTCTCCGAGCGGTATTTGCATGCCACGATCGCGGTATCTGGATGGAATTTGAAGTTCCCTCTGCGGCTCACCTGGTCCGGGTCGAAACGGCCAACAGCTTCAACCTGGCTCCGCTGCTCCGCGCTCTGGAACAGCAGGACTCGTTCGTTCCCTCTGAGGGAGAAGCAAGCAGAGTGATCTGAGTTTCACGATTGCGAAAAACAACACTGACTGAGCTCTTTTCAGTTGCCTGAAGAGAGCTCGTTTTTATTGCAATCATAATTTCCGCTTTCACCATGACGTCGTGACGCACGGCGTAAAATTAAGCGAGTCAATCGCACCCAGGAGTTTGTTACATGGCAAGAACGTTGACTACCGCTGAAAAGCCTGAGAGCCGCGCACCTTCCGGGCCTCTGACGCAAGAAGAATTACAGAAGCTGAACGCTTATTGGCGGGCCGCTAATTATCTCTCTGTCGGCCAGATCTATCTGCGTGACAATCCGCTCCTGCGCGAGCCGCTCAAGATTGAACATGTGAAGCCGCGTCTGCTCGGACACTGGGGAACCACACCGGGCCTCAACTTCATTTATCTGCATATGAACCGGGTGATCAAGAAGTTTGATCTTGATGCAATCTACGTTACTGGCCCGGGACATGGCGGACCCGGAATCGTGGCAAACACTTACCTTGAGGGTTCGTACACGGAACTTTATTCAGCAGTAACGCAAGATGAAGGGGGAATGAAGCGCCTGTTCACGCAGTTCTCCTGGCCGGGAGGCATACCCAGCCATGCGTCGCCAGATACGCCAGGTTCGATCCATGAAGGCGGCGAACTGGGCTATTCACTGCTGCATGCCTTTGGGGCGGCATTCGACAATCCTGATTTGCTGGTTTGCTGCGTCGTTGGCGATGGCGAAGCGGAAACCGGGCCGCTGGCGACCAGCTGGCATTCCAACAAGTTCCTGAACCCGGCTACGGACGGCGTCGTGCTCCCTGTGCTTCACCTGAATGGCTACAAGATCGCCGGACCCACGGTGCTGGCGCGCATCTCAAAAGAAGAACTGACAGACCTGTTTACTGGATACGGCTACAAACCGTACTTCGTGGAAGGTGAAGAGCCCGAGCTGATGCACCAGATCATGGCGGCCACCCTGGATACGGTGGTAACGGAGATCAGGAACATTCAGCAGAGAGCCCGTGAACAGGGTAGTGACGAGCGTCCGATGTGGCCGATGATCGTGCTGCGCAGCCCCAAAGGCTGGACCGGGCCGAAGGTAGTGGATGGTCTGAAAGTGGAGGGCTCGTTCCGGTCGCACCAGGTGCCGGTAGCCGAGCTGGCAAAGAACCCGGAGCACCTGAAAATCCTGGAAAACTGGATGAAGAGCTATCGGCCGGAGGAGCTATTCGATCAGAATGGTCGCTTTGTTTCGAACTTGGCAGAACTTGCCCCAAAGAGTGACCGGCGCATGGGGATGAATCCGCACGCAAATGGCGGGTTGCTGTTGAAAGACCTGAAGCTGCCGGATTTCCGCGAGTACGCTGTGAAGCTCGAGAAGCCGGGAAGCTGCATGGATGAATCCACGCGGGTCCTGGGACGCTTCCTGCGTGACGTGATTAAGCTCAACCAGGGAAATCGCAACTTCCGCATCATGGGGCCGGATGAGACTGAGTCCAACCGGCTGGGTGCGGTGTTCGAAGCCACCGATCGCGTCTCCATGGCGGAGATCATTCCCACTGACGATCATGTTGCCCATGAAGGCCGTGTCATGGAGGTCCTCAGCGAGCACATGTGCCAGGGCTGGCTGGAAGGCTATCTGCTCACCGGGCGACATGGGTTTTTCTCTTCGTATGAGGCATTCATTCACGTGGTCACATCGATGTTCAATCAGCACGCCAAATGGCTGGAGGCGACACGCCATATTCCGTGGCGCAAGCCGATTGCATCGTTGAACTATCTGCTCACTTCACACGTTTGGCGGCAGGACCATAACGGCTTCAGCCATCAGGACCCCGGATTTCTGGACCACATGGTCAACAAGAAGCCGGAGGTGGTGCGAGTCTATCTGCCGCCTGATGCCAACTGTCTGCTTTCTGTAACTGATCATTGCCTGCGCAGCCGCAATTACGTGAACCTGATTGATGCCGGGAAACAACCCGAACCTCAGTGGCTCGACATGGAGGCAGCCGTCAAGCATTGTGCTGCCGGCATCGGCGTGTGGCAGTGGGCCAGCAATGATCAGGGCTCCGAGCCGGACGTGGTAATGGCAGCAGCAGGAGATGTGGCGACGCAGGAGATTCTGGCGGCGACTTCACTCTTGCGGCAGGAAATGCCGGACCTGAAGATTCGCATGGTCAACGTGGTTGACCTTATGACTCTGCAGCCGTCTTCCGAGCATCCGCACGGCCTGGACGATGACGATTTTGACGCGATCTTTACCACGAACAAGCCGATCATCTTCGCCTACCACGGCTATCCATGGCTGATTCACCGGCTTTGCTATCGCCGCAAAAATCACGACAACATGCACGTCCGCGGCTATAAGGAAGAAGGAACCACCACGACGCCGTTTGACATGGTTGTGCTCAATAACATGGACCGGTATCAGCTTGCCATTGACGCGCTGAAACGCGTGCCGCGGGTGAAGGTGGCTTCTGACCAGGCGATCCAGAAGTTTGAGGGTAAGCTGCGCGAACACAAGCAGTACATTCGCATTCACGGAGAAGACATGCCCGAGGTGGCGAACTGGCGCTGGCAGTGAAGGCCAGAAAATCTCGGGCTTCAGAGTGAACTGAATGGATCAAAACATCCTGTCACTGAATGGCGGATCTTCGTCATTGAAGTTTGCCGTTTACAGAATGGGTGCGGATGAGGAACTGCTCTATTCCGGCGCGGCGGAGGCGATTGGCGGCAACGGGAAATTCAAGCTGCGCTCTCCCCAGAGGACAATCGTCGATGAGCCGCGAACATTTCCGGATCATGCCCAGGCTCTTCATGCGGCTGTGATTGCACTCCTGGAGCAGGGAATTGACAATGTCGCCGCGGCGGGACATCGCGTGGTTCACGGAGGGCCAAGCCTTCGGAAGCCTGTGACAATCAATGCCGATGTCATGAAACAACTTCGCGCAGTTATTCCCTTTGCGCCGCTTCATGTTCCGATTCAGATATCCATCATTGAAGCGGTAGCGGAGCGCACTCCGGATCTTCCCCAGGTAGCCTGCTTTGACACAGCATTCCATCAAAGCATGCCTGATGTCGCGCGTCGCTTTGCCTTACCGAAGAAGCTGTGGGAGGAAGGCGTCATGCGCTATGGCTTCCACGGCCTCTCCTACGAATACGTTGTCAGTGATCTTGGGCCGGAGCTGGGGCCGCGGGCGATCATTGCACACCTGGGCAATGGCGCCAGCATGGTTGCCCTGAAAGATGGCCAGCCCTGCGATACCAGTATGGGACTGACTCCAACCGGCGGTTTCATGATGAGCACGCGAAGCGGGGACCTTGACCCCGGCGTGCTGCTTTATCTTCTGCGAACTGGGAGAACCCAGGAGGAACTCACACGCATGCTGGACCATGAATCAGGCCTCCTGGGCGTCTCCGGCATCTCGAGTGACATGAAAACGCTGCTGCAACACCGATCAAAGGATTCGGCCGCCTCGCTTGCTATCCAGATCTTCTGCTACCAGATCCGCAAGTTCATTGGCGCATATGCCGCTGTGCTCAATGGCCTGGATACGCTTGTTTTTACGGGCGGAATAGGGGAGCGTTCGGCCGAGATTCGGGCGGAGGTTTGTTCCGGGCTGTCTTATCTTGGGATAGCAATGGATCACGATGCCAACCAGCAGGCGAATCCAGTGATCAGCACCGCACATAGCCAGGTAACCGTACGTGTAACCCCCACCGATGAAGACCTGATGATCGCGCGCCACACGGTCCGGCTCATCTCCAAATAAAAAGAGGTCCTTCCAGCGGGAGCGAGAAGGACCTTATCAGGAGAATCAACTGTGCGACGGGTTAAACAGCGAGTGCTTGCAGGGCCTCAGGTTGCAAAACTGTGAGTGACGCGCCTTTGATGGAGATGAGCTTTTCGCGCTGGAACTGTTGCAGGACCCGGCTGACGGTTTCGCGCGACGTCCCGGTCATTCCAGCGATTTCTTCCTGAGTAAGAGTCATGGTCATGCGTGCGTCCTGGTGTCCGCGTTCGAAGCGCATCTCGCGCCAGTCGAGAAGCAGGTTCGCTAAACGGCCGGTTACGGTTGTGGGGAGGCCCAGGCGGCACACATCCTTAAACATCATGCGGTATTCACGCAGCACGCACTGCGTGGCTTCAAGGGCGGCTTCAGGATACTTGCGCAGGAATTCAACGAAGTCGCGGGAGCGGATCACTTTGAGCCTGCAGAACTCGAAAGCTTCCGCGGTTACTTCATATTCGCCGCCATTCAGGGCAGCGTTGAGTCCGAGCACATCGCCGGCTTCGGCAATGCGCATGATCATGGTGCGACCCTCGCGCGAGGTCACTGAGAGTTTTACGCGACCGCTAAGAACGACATAAACGCACTGGCTGTTCTGGCCTTCGATAAAAAGAACGTCACCGCGGGAATGATCAATTTCTGTGCCCAGGCGATTCAAAGCCGCACGGGCTTCACCGCTCAAACCTGAGAACGCCTGGGGAATCTGGTGCACCGGGTGAAACTGAGGATGAACTGCGGTCGCGCTATGATGATTAACCTGCATGATGACCTCTGTCGCTTTGTATTGAGAACTCGTCACGCCTAATCACAAAGCAAGAGTGATGCCAACCGGTAAGTCCTTTTGTTTTCAAAGAGAACTGCGAATCGGCGTGTGCTTAACCCACTCGGCTGCGTCATGGCACACAGCTCTGCGCTAAAAGCTGCGCCAAGTAACGCAACTGGCTGAACTTTTCCTTTAAAATCAAGGAAATAAGATGGCATTCACGTTGCAATAAGGGAGGCAGGTCGCTTTGCGCAATAGGCAGACCGGAAAGAGACGGGTCCCCAGAGAAATGAGCCCCCCACGCAGCGGTGTCACCGTCGTTGTCATCGATGACAATCCTGGAAGTCTGGAATTTATATCCACGGCTCTGGAGCGTGAAGGCGTAGAAGTGCTCACGGCAGCCGATCCAGAAGAAGGGCTTGAATTGGTTTATTCGCGTCGCCCGCAGATCGTGGTGACGGATCTGGTGATGCCTAAGATGACCGGGCTCAACGTGCTGGAACGCATCATGGAGTTTGATCCTTCGACCGAAGTGATCCTCATGACCGCCCACTACACGACTGAGACTGCCGTTGAGGCCATCCGGAAAGGCGCTTCCGACTATCTCAATAAGCCCGTGTCTCTGGCTGTGCTTCGCGAACGCATAGGCCGCCTGATTGACGCTGAACTGCAGCGGCAGCAGATTGCACAGGTGGATGACAACCTGATGCATGCCGCCAAATTTGAAGGCATTGTGGGGCGCAGCCCGCAGATGTGGGAGATGTTTTCCCGGATCAGGCGCATTGCTCCCCATTACCGCGCGGCCCTTGTGACAGGTGAAACCGGTACCGGCAAAGACCTGGTGGCTCAGGCATTGCACAAGCTCAGCCGGGTCCCGGGGAAGTTTGTGGTCCTGAATTGCTCGGCTGTGGTGGAAACGCTGTTTGAAAGCGAACTCTTCGGCCACGTGCGTGGAGCGTTTACAGGCGCCGATCGCGACAAGCCGGGCTTGTTTGAACATGCGAATGGAGGGACGCTGTTCCTCGACGAGATCGGCGACATGCCCCTGGTCACGCAGGCCAAACTCTTGCGCGCCCTGCAGAACCAGGAAGTGCTTCGCGTGGGCTCACTGACGCCGGTGAAAGTTGATGTGCGGGTTGTGGCGGCTACCAACAAGGACCTGCGAAAGGAGATCGCCGATCGTAATTTCCGTGAAGACCTTTTTTACCGACTCTCGATGGTAGAGATCAAAGTTCCTCCGCTGATCGAAAGGATGGAAGACCTGCCGCTACTCACGCGGCATTTCCTCGACAAATTTTCCGAGCAATACAACAAGCCCGTTCGCGGGTTCACCCAGCGCGCACAGATTCTGCTCAATCGCTATCACTGGCCAGGCAATGTGAGGGAACTGGAAAATGTGATTGGCCATGCGTGCATGATGACGATGACTGACACGATTGATGTCAGTGATCTACCCCCCGCGGTGCAGCACGCCACACCACCCGCTAACTCAACGTCAGTGGCGCACAACGGTAGCAACGCGAGAGAAGGGAACGGAAGCGCGGATACAAGCCTCTCCTTCGAAGAGCACGAAAAGCAGTTGCTGACGCAGGTGCTGGCGCAGGCCGGAGGAAACCAATCAAAGGCAGCGCGCCAGCTTCGCATCGGTCGCGATGCGCTGCGTTACAAAATGAAGAAGTACGGGATGCTTTAAGGAATTACTCCTCTTCGGCGAGAAGCCGGGCTATCTCAGCGCGCAATTGGGCCAGAGCGACGGGTTTGCTCACATAGCTGGTGAATCCGGCGGCCATCACCCGTTCGCGGTCTTCCGGCATGGCGTTCGCGGTGAGCGCGATTACGGGGACATCCGAGAGATTGTCATCTGTCCGCATTTCCTGAATGACTTCATATCCGTTGCGCATGGGCATCTGCAGATCAAGCAGGACCAGATGAACGTCTTCCTGGCGCATTACCTTAAGGGCCTCCTCGCCGTCGCCGGCTTCCAGGACCTCATATCCCTGCTGTTCCAGGACGGTACGCAGGAGCTCCCGGCTTGAGGGCTTATCTTCAGCAATGAGAATGCGCTTCATCAGTGAGCAAGTAGGTAAAGTCCTGAGATTATAGGGCATTACTTGTTAGCTGGGCCAGACAGGGGCATGGTGAAGGTGAATCGACTGCCTTCCCCCGGCCTGCTCTCCAGCCACAGTTTGCCGCCGTGAAGCTGCACGAGCTGCCGTGTAATTGGCAGTCCCAGACCAGTACCTTCGCGGGTTCCCTTGGTGGTGGCGCCGACCTGATAGAACTTCTCAAAGATGTTTTCCTGCTCTTCCAGGGCGATGCCAACTCCAGTATCGCCGATCGTAACCTGCAGCCAGCCATCCTGCCCTGCGGCCTCTACCCACACTCTTCCGTCTTCCGGGGTGAACTTAACCGCATTGGTCAAGAGGTTGTAGAGGACCTCCTTAAGCCGGAGCCGGTCAGCGAAGATGATGTCGCGAAAGTGGTTCTCGATTTCAAGCGTGATGTTCTTCTGTGCCGCCTGCTGCTGAATCCCGTTTACCACTTCGTCAAGGCATGCGGGAAACTCGACCGCGCTGATCTGAAGCTGGAGCCGCCCCGATTCGATTTTGCTGATATCCAGGATTTCATTGATGAGTTCCAACAGGTGGCGCGAGTCCTGCAAGATATGTCCGAGAAAGCGCTGCTGCTTCGGGCCGAGCGGTCCTTCAATGCCCTCGGTGAGAAGTTCGGCGAACCCGATGATCGTGTGAAGCGGCGTTCGCAATTCATGGCTCATGCTGGCCAGAAATTCGGTCTTGAGGCGATTGGCCCGTTCAATATCACGGTTCCTCGCCTCAAGCTGCTCGTTCTTTGCGGTGAGTTCGGCATTGTAGCTGTCCTGCACGGCACGAAGTTTGTCCTCAATTTTCTTGCGGGCAGTGATGTCTCTTACCACGGCGATGACCCGCAGGCCTTCCTCGCCGGGATTGGGGCTGAGACTGATCTCGACAGGCAGCAAAGATCCATCTTTTTTCTGCGCACGGAGTTCCAGACCAATGCCCATGGGGCGCATCTGGGCGTGTTTGGCGTAAGAGGTCCGATGCTGACCGTGGGAGCCGCGCATCGCCGCAGGTACCAGCGCATCCACGTTCATTCCAAGCATCTCCTGCCGCGTATAGCCGAACATCTTTTCCGCTGTCTGGTTCACCAGAACGATTTTCCCTGTGGGGTCGACCTCAAGGATCGCGTCTGGAGCCACTTCCATCAGGGTATAAAACCGGGACTTCAGGTCAGCATCGCCGGTTAGGGCGTGAGTGCCGATTACTTCTCTTGTCGCCTTCAGCACGGCTCCCGCAGGTCGCCCGTCTGCGTCAGGAATTGGATGGGCGGTGATCCGCACCATAATGCTGCTGCGCTCACCGTCATGCACAGTCAACTGGGCCTCGGCGGAGTTGGCTCCTCGCAGCGCCAATTCGAGTGGGAAGTTTTCCGGACGGCATGGAGTGATGCCATCTTCTTCGTAGAACTTGCGAGAATCCAGCCGGTCTCCGGCGAAGGGCAGGAGTTTGCGCGCGGCCGCATTGGCCCGTACGATCGAGCCCTTCTGGTCGGTGACCACGATCGCGGATTCAAGCGCGTCCAGAACAGCCTGCGGCCACTGCTGAGCGGCGCCGGTTGCAGAAAACGGGTCGGTCAAAGATTACCCTCGGCAGCTGGGTGCTGCGGCGCTTGCTTCTCACCCACAGACCCTACAACATTTTATAACGCATGTTGGCGGAGAACTGTGCAGGGCGCGCACAATCCGCAGCTTTCGAATCTCTTTTACCCGGAAAGTGCAGGATTGTTGGGGCAGCACCGCATGGCGCCCCGATCGGCGCAGGATTAACATAACGGAGAGTAGGGCGCACAAAGGTATTTCGGGGTAGTTTGGAAGCTTGAAACTATCCGCAGCTAGATAGTGCTGCGCACAAATTTACTTTTTTAAAATAAGTGGCTGTTTATGTTAATATCCTCCGCAATCTGTTGTTTGGCGCAAGGAGATCGCGTGGCAGCTGCCATGCGGAGTTGCTCAGGTATCAAGACCGTACTGGTCCTGCTGCAGTACCCAAGGAGAGAGGTAGCTGGATGCGGATCCTTATTGCGGAAGACGATGCCCCTCTTGCGTCGTTCATTGCCAAGGCATTTGTCGCCGAAGAACACAGTTCTGAAGTTGCCACGGACGGAGCCGTGGCTATGGCTCGCCTCGAATCCGGAAGTTTCGACATGCTCATTCTGGACTTGAACCTGCCGCTGGTTCCTGGCGTTGAGGTCTTGAGACAGGTGCGCAGCCGCGATCCCGACCTCCCGATCCTGATCCTCACGGCAACCGATCACGTTGCCGAGCGCGTCGCCTGTCTGGACGCGGGCGCCGACGATTTTCTGACCAAGCCGTTTTCTTTTTCCGAGCTCTCTGCACGTGTGCGTGCGCTGCTGCGCCGCCGCAATCGAGCGGCCGCTCCGGTGCTCAGGGTGGATGACCTGGAACTCGATTACATGCACCGGACGGTGCACCGGCGCGGTGTTGAAATTGAGCTCACGCCAAGAGAGTTCAGCCTGCTGGAATATTTCATGCGGAACGTAGGCCGGCGTATTACAAGGAACATGATCATTGAAAATGTCTGGAAGCTGGCGCCGGATACCGCAACCAATGTGGTTGATGTTTACGTAAACTACCTGCGCCGTAAAATCGATGAGGATGCGCCAGTAAAACTGATCCGAACCATTCGTGGCTTGGGCTACGAATTCGGGCCTGCGCCCGAGAGTACACAAGAATAATCTGCAGCGGCCGGTAGTCTTTTTCAGCGAAGAGATAGAGTGTCTGCCCAAAAATAAGATAATTCTTATTCAATGAACTTTGCCCTAACTATCTGGTTTGATTATGTTTGTGTCCTGGAATGAGCTTGCCCGAGCAGCATTCACCCTAAAGCTTTATGGGGTTCCGCTCCGGCCATTTCTTCCGCTGGCTGTGTGGATTGCGGCTCCGGCCGGCTGAAATCGTAACCCGGGCGGCGAACCCCGGCCGCGAACTGAGCCGCGCGGACAACATTTTCCATCAAAGCTGCCACCGTAACCGGTCCTACTCCCCTTGGCACCGGAGTGATCAGAGAGGCGATTTCCTTTACGTGCTCAAAATCCACGTCGCCATGAAGCTTGCCATCGGCGCCCACACGAGTGGCAACATCAATCACCACGGCTCCCGGTTTCACCAGATCGGCCGTGATTCTGTAGTGTGAACTTCCCACTGAACTGACGATAATGTCAGCGGCGCGCATGAAGGCATCGTGGTCTGAGCGGCGCGTGTAGCGATGCACCCAAATGGCAGTGGCATTGCACATGCGCCCGCCCAGCATGTGATGGATCGGCTTCGCGGTAATGTCATTGCGTCCTACAATCACGGCGACTTTTCCCTGGGTGGTTACGCCGTACCATGACATCATGCGGCGTACCGCCAGGGCGGTAGCGGGCAGGTGAAGCATGGAGTCCACCTGGGCGCGATAAAGCTCCGGAACGGTTCCGCGGGAGATTCCATCTACGTCCTTCTGCGCACTGATGGCATCGAAGACGTCGAACTTGTTCAGGCCGTGTTCCGGCTCCTCGATGTGGCGGGGGAGGGGCAACTGCACAAGAATCGCATGCACGGCCGGATCGTCGTTTAGTTTCTGCACTTCACCCCGAAGTTCGGCCGCGCTGATGTGATCATCATAGGTGTGCAGTTGCGCGTGCATTCCGAGGCGCTGGCAGGATTCGATCTTTTTCGCGACGTAGCGCTGCGAGGCCGGGCTGCGTCCCACCAGGACAACGTCGAGCCGGGGAATCACGTTATGGTTGCGGTGGAGCTCCTCAACATCGGTGCGCGCCTGGGCTTCCATGGCTTCGGCAACCGGCTTCCCGTACATGATCTGGGCCATGCATCGATTATAGATGGCAAAAGAGCGGCTCTCGGCGGCTGCCTCATGCACTGCGCCTTGGCAATAGAAGTAAAAGAACGCATCCAGCAGCAACAGTCGCTTGAGGCGGGGATGGGCTCGAGAGGGCGGCGCTATTTTAGCTTGTGCGCAATGCCCGCCATGATGATCTCGAGTTCCAGCAGGATGTCATCTTCCATGTGCAGTCCGGCTTTACGCAGAGCAGACATGGGATCGACTCGCAAAAGAAGCAGGTTTTCCGGCGAAAGGTCGAGCCAGTGTTGCAGTTGTTCTTCCGAGCGCTCCAACTCGCTGATGAGACGATCGGAACGCTTGCTCTTTTTCTTTTTGCTTTTTGGAGGCAACTGAACCCTCTAGGCTTAATGATCCTCCAGAGCGGCAGAGATGAACAGCACAAAAACATTGCCGCATTGTTTGTGGCAACACACCGGGCTGGAACTCCACGCGAGCTGACGCGCCGTCAAGCTCTGCCGGAACCGTCAACTTATAGCGCTGATAAATATTTTCGATTTCCAAGCTGGCGAGCGGCATAGCTAGAGTGTCACCAGACAGCCGCGATGTACGCGCGATGATCGCGGTACGGTGACCTTTGATGATCAAAGCCTCGATTGCAGCCATTTTGCTGACTGCGTTCTTACTCGTACCGCTGCTCGCTCATGGGCAGAGTCCGGCGCCCGGCGGCTCTCAGGCGGACCGTATTGCAAAGCTGGAGCAGCAGATCGCCGAATCCAAAAGCTCAGCCGATAATGCCTGGATGCTCGTCTGTTCAGCACTGGTCCTGATGATGACCGGTCCTGGGCTGGCCCTCTTCTACGGGGGCCTGGTGCGCAAGAAGAACGTTCTCGCCACCATGATGCAAAGCTTTGCCATGATGGCCATCATCACCGTGGTGTGGGCGATCTTCGGCTACAGCCTTTCTTTTGGAGACGGCAACGCCTTGCTCGGAGGGCTTCATAATCTTTTCCTGCGCGGTGTGGGCGCGCAGCCTGACGCCGATTATGCGGCGACAATTCCCCTCCAGACATTCATGGTCTATCAACTGATGTTTGCCATCATCACGCCGGCGCTGATCACGGGAGCATTTGCTGAACGGATGAAGTTCAGCGCCATGGCGGTTTTCATGGTGCTGTGGTCGGCGATTGTGTACTGTCCGATGGCGCACATGGTTTGGGGTAAGCATGGATTATTGAACGCTTCGCTGGGTGGTAAGTTTCCCACGCTCGACTTCGCGGGCGGAACTGTGGTGCACATCGCGTCGGGAGTCTCTGCCCTGGTCTGCGCCCTTTACCTGGGCAAGAGAATCGGCTTCCCCCGCCAGGCGATGCCGCCGCACAGTGTAGTGCTGAGCTTTATCGGCGCCTGCCTGCTCTGGGTAGGATGGTTTGGTTTCAATGCGGGAAGCGCTCTGAATGCAGGCAGCCTGGCAACTAGTGCGTTTGTGGCCACGCACTTCGGAGCGGCTGCTGCTGCTCTGGGCTGGTGTGCTGCCGAATGGTTGCGCAATGGCAAGCCGAGCGCGTTGGGAGCGATCTCAGGGGCCGTGGCAGGCCTGGTGGCAATTACTCCCGCGGCCGGCTTCGTGGGGCCCATGGCGGCGCTCGCGATTGGAGCGATTGCCGGCGTCTTCTGCTATTACATGGTCGCCCGGGTGAAGGCGCGATTTGGCTATGACGATACCCTCGATGCCTTCGGCGTCCACGGGGCAGGTGGAACCATCGGTGCCCTGCTGACCGGCATCTTTGCCTCGAGCGCTGTGAACCCGATCTTCAAGGATGCAAATGGCACTACGTTGACTGTTGGCCTGCTGGAAGGGAACTTCCGTCAACTGCTGAACCAGTTCGTGGGAGTTGTAATCGCATGGGGACTGGCGATTATCGGGACGGTGGTGATTCTCAGGGTTGTGGACGCGTTGATTGGATTGCGGGTTCCGGAAGAACACGAGATCCAGGGGCTCGATCTCTCGCAACATGGCGAAGAAGGTTATTACTATGAAGTGTCTGTTTAGCCATAATTTTGAGGCTGACCGCTAAAGCAAAACTTTAGGAAATCCTGATGACCAAAGTTGAAGCAGTAATTCGAACCTCCAAACTGGACGCAGTCAAAGATGCGCTACACGAGATTGGTGTGGAAGGTATGACCGTGCTTGAGGTCCGAGGTCATGGCCGGCAGAAGGGGCACACGGAGTTTTATCGTGGCCAGGAATACACCGTGGACCTGATTCCGAAGACCAAGCTTGAAATGGTCCTGGCCGATGCGATGGTGGAGAAAGCAGTGCAAGCGATCATGAACGCGGCGCGTACGGGAAAAATTGGTGACGGCAAAATCTTTCTCTCGCACGTGGATGACGTGATTCGCATTCGGAACGAGGAGAGAGGCGAAGGCGCTCTTTAAGCCGGCAACAAGTCAGCCGCAGATGTGCTAAATACATGAGCCCAGCAACGTCAGCGCGTCCCGAACTGCGTGATTTTTATAAATACGAGTTCGCGCGCATTGAGCAGGAGTTCGGCGCACGGGGAGACGGACGGGAAGCAGTACGGCAGAGGACGGAACTGATTGACCAGATCGCCAGGCGCCTGTGGGAATCAATTCTGGCGCCGCGTGCCGGTACACAAGTGGCCCTGGTCGCCGTTGGCGGTTATGGCAGGGGGGCGCTTTTCCCGTTTTCAGATGTTGACCTTCTTTTCCTGCATCAGGAACACGAGACTGAGACCTCACTGAAAGAGGAGATCCGGTCGTTCTCGCAGGAGCTTTGGGATCTTGGGTTCAAACTCAGTCCTTCCAGCCGGTCCCTGGAAGAATGCGAACGCTTCGATCCCGCCAACCTTGAGTTCTCCATCGCGTTGCTGGACTGCCGCTTTCTCGCAGGCGAGCAGACTCTGTTCACGCAGCTCAGGGACAAAATTGTTCCCCGACTTGTAGCGCGTGAGTGCCAGACGCTGGTGCAGCGACTTGTGGAGCTTACGCGCAACCGGCACGCCAGATACGGCAACACGTTGTTTCACCTGGAACCCAACATAAAGGACGCACCGGGCGGCCTGCGTGACTATAACGTCGCGCACTGGCTGGCGCTCATTTCAGCACTGGACAAGCTGCAAAACTGGCCCGATGCCGGAACTTTGTTGCCCCCATCTATGCGCCGGCAGGTGGAATCGGGGTTGAGTTTTCTTACGGACCTGCGCTGCTTTCTTCATTTCCGCCACCGGCGCGACGACAACACGC
>JBAIYI010000565.1:0-2612 GCA_037915955.1 Terriglobales bacterium | reverse complement strand
GCCTGCCGGCCAACTCCATCCGCACCGTGACGGAAAGCATTCCCAATCTTCCCAACGTCTCCCAGTCAGACGATCTCGCCAGCGAGGCCGAGCAGAAGAATGGGTCAGTGGCCATCGCGATGCGCACGGCAGAGGCCAAAGAATTCAAGGCACGCGCGGAGCGGAAGCAGCTTTACCCGGCAGTGGATTTTGCCGCGCAGTATGCGATGCTGTCGCGGATCAACAACTATGACGAGTTCTTCAACAAGTTTCAGCGCAACAATGCGACCATCGGCGCGGCGTTTCGCTTCCCGCTGGTGAACTTCGCCCAGCGCGCCACAGCCGACGCAGCCAAAGCTGATGCCAATAAGGCCCGCGCAGAAGCCACCAGCGTGAAGCAACAGGTAGGATCAGACACCATCAAGATTCAGCGTGCCGTCGAGCAGCTTGCCGCCGCAAAAGAAGTGGCCCAGCTTGAGCACCAGCTGGCGCAGGCGGATATTGACGCTACTCACGCGAAGATCGAATCCGGCCAGGCTTCTTTGAAAGATGAGCAGAATGCCCGCGTCACCGAACACCAGCGCTACACCGCCTACCTGAGCTCGGAGTTCGATCTCGACAAGGCACAGGTACAGCTTCTCCGGCAGATTGGGAATCTGGAAAGCTGGGCGCTGGGCAACGCGCCTGCAAGATAGTTCTTGAAGTGTTGGACGACCAGGTAAGCCGCGAGGCCGACTAGCGCGCCGAGCGGCCTGTAAATGGGCCTAAATGCTTTTGGACAGCGCGATGCTCTTAAGCGGTTTGGAGCGAAGCGACAGAATTGTTAGTGTTTTATCAACCACATCAGCCAGCCGGCCACGAGCATGCCGCCCATGAAGACGGCGAAGCAGTAACCGCCATAGCGCACCATCTCGCGGGGAGTGTTGCGAAAGCAGATGCCGAACACAATCGAGGCGAAAAACGCGAAGATGAATGCGGCCATGAAGTGAGAGAGCTGGAGCATGAGAATCATTGCTTTTTTCCGATCGCGATGTGGTAGGCGTCCACGGCGGCAATGATGTTGAGCAACCCGGCCACCGCGATGTATTTCGTCCCGTAATCAGCGGCGGCAGTAGAGATCGCTGGGCCGCCCCAGTCCATCAGGCGTCCAATGAAGTAAAGGATGCCGGCGCCCAGGTCGCTGACAAAGCCCAGCATGTCCAGCAGGTCGCCGGTGTTGGGCCTGTAGATTTTGCCTTCCATGGCCAGGCCGAAACCGAACATCGCCACCACTGAGACCATCAGCAGCAGGCCGCGGATCCAGCGCTTCTGCACCATATGTCCCGCACCGGGTATAAACCAGGCCAGCGCCGGGGCAAGCACGGTCATGGTGGTCATGGGCGGCGCCGCCGCACGAGTTTGAGTCTCTTGAGTGGTGGTCTGAGGTTCTGCCATTTAAATGATTACCAGCTCGCGTTGTATTTTACCCGTAACCTCGGCTGCGCCATTGTGAATCAGCACGTTGACCTCGCTGCGCACGCCGAACTCGGGCAGGTAGATGCCCGGTTCAATGGAGAAGCAGCTATTGGGGATGATTTCGCGCTCGTCCTTGGTTTCAAGGTTGTCCATGTTGGCGCCGTTGCCGTGGACGTGCTCGCCAATGGAGTGTCCGGTGCGATGGACAAAATAGTCGCCGTAGCCAGCGGCCGTAATGTGCTCGCGCGTGGCATGGTCCACTTCCCAGCCGCAGATGCGCCGCTTCATGCTGTAGGCTTCCTGCACCTTGCGAACACCTGCGTCGCGCGCCCCGGTCACGATGCTAAAAATTTCCTGCTGCTTCTCCGTGGGCGTGCCGATTACGCCGGTCCAGGTGATGTCGTAATATACGGCTCCTGGCGTGTTCTTCTTGCCCCAGACGTCCAGCAACACGAAGTCGCCGGGCCTGATAGTGGCCGATCCTTCCGCTTTGGGCTCGTAATGCGGATTGCCGCTGTTCTGGTTTACGGCGACGATCGGCAGGTCTTCCGTCAAAATATTCTCGCGCCGGAAGGCCTCAGCGAACCACTGCTGGATCTGGTATTCGGTCGCGCCGCCATTGCGTGCGCGTCGTCCGATTTCCGGAAAAGCCTCGGCCACAATCGCGTCGATGGCATCGCGCGCGGCATAGTGGCTGGCGATCTGCTCTTCCGACCATGCGGCATCGAATCTCGCCACCAGATCGCCTGAGCTAATGATCTCTTTCCCGAAGCTGCGCACCAGCTCAACGGTCCCGGCGTCCACCAGCCCGATGTAAGGGATGGCGTTGTTAGGCGAGTACTGCATGGCCACGTTGCGGAATTTCACCAGCATGGCCTGCAGGTTGTCCCAGAGCTCGCGCCAGGAAGAATATTGCCGCTTGCTGCCGGGCAGGGAATCCAGATGTCCGGCCTCAATGCGGTGCACCAGCTTCACCGGCTCGCCTTCGCGCGGGATAACGTAAAACCAGCGGCGCGTCACCATCAGGCTCTCGGGGATATCGAGGACCTTGTAGGCGATGGGGTCGCGGTGATGGTGGTCGTAAAAGAGCCACGCGTCAATATTGCGCTCGTGCAGGGCAGCTTGGATGGCTTTCAGGTCCATAAGTGGCGTGAATATTCTATTTAACCATATTTGGA
>JBAIYI010000760.1:0-4758 GCA_037915955.1 Terriglobales bacterium | reverse complement strand
CTCTGCCGGTCACCGAAGAGACCGGTCTGCCTTATGCCAGCAAAGCGCACGCCAAGGACGACAATGGTCGCGATGTGGGCGTGATGCACGCCTGCGGACACGATGTTCATATGTCCAGCCTGATCGGCACGGCCGCGATCATGGCCCGCAGCAAAGATTCATGGCATGGCACGCTGGAACTGGTCGGCCAGCCGGCGGAGGAGACGATTACCGGCGCAAAGAAGATGGTCGATGACGGCCTCTTCACGCGATTTCCGCGACCGGATATCGGCGTTGCGCTCCACGATGAAAATGGTATCGCCACGGGGCAGGTTGGAATCACGCCGGGCTACGCCAAGGCAGCCGCTGATTCATTGCGCATCATCGTCTATGGCAAGGGCGGACACGGCGCGCGGCCTGAGTCCACAATTGATCCAGTCCTGATCGCGGCCAGCATCGCCGTTCGCCTGCAGTCGATCATCTCGCGCGAGATTCGTCCCGGTGACGCCGCTGTGATCACTGTCGGTTACATTCAGGCCGGCACCAAGAACAACATCATCCCCAATGAAGCACAGATGGGACTCACGGTGCGTTCCTACAAGCCCGAAGTTCGCCAGCACCTGCTTGCGGCGATTGAGCGCGTGGCCAAAGCAGAAGCCATGGCCAGCGGCGCGGATAAGATGCCGCTGGTTGAGAAATACGAATCAACCTCTGCCGTCTATAACGATCCCGTGCTGACGCAGCACCTGCAGGGGGTGCTGGAATCTGTAGTGGGAAAGGCCAACGTGATCAATGAGGCGCCGCTCATGACGTCAGAAGATTGGGCGATGTTTGTAGAGCAGGGAATCCCAGGCTTCTACTACACGCTTGGCGTTGCCGATCCGCAAAAGCTGAAAGAAGCCCGTGCTGCCGGCAAAGAACTGCCTTCGAATCACTCGCCGCTGTTTGCGCCAGTAGTCGATCCCGCTCTCCACACCGGCATCGCCACGGAAGTAACAGTGCTGCGCAGCCTGCTGAAAGGCATGCCCGCGGACGTAAAGAAGATTACCGAGCAGAAGAGCGGACTCTGAAACCGCCTTTGACGCTTCGCATTGCGAAGCTACAGGCTAGGAGCCAGTAGCTAATGGCTCCGTCTCGTCATCGAGCAGATTCTCTTCGGCTGAATCGTCGTCGAAGGGAAACGCTTCTTGTGTCGGGATATTACACATCCACACTGGTGCAAACGACAATCGATGCAGTGGCGTTGGCCCGAATTCCTTCAATGCAGCAATATGTCTGGGCGAACGGTATCCTTTGTTTGAAGCCAGATCGTATTCGGGATAGACAGGCGCCCATCGCCGGATCATGGCATCGCGTTCCACTTTGGCCACGATCGATGCCGCAGCAATGGAGATAGACAGCGCGTCGCCATGGATGATCTTCGTCTGCGGACAATCAAAGTCAAGTCGCACCGCGTCCAGCAACAGATGATCGGGCGAGGGCGCGAGCTGTTCAATGGCGCGTCGCATGGCCAGCAGGGAAGCCCAGTAGATGTTGAGCTGGTCGATGCGAGCAACGTCCACGGCTGCAACCGCCCATGCGATGGCGTGCTCCTTGATACGCGCAGCCAGCTTCTCGCGGGTCTTTTCGTCCAGCAGCTTGGAGTCACGCAGGCCCTTGATCCGATAGTCAGGCGGAAGGATAACCGCTCCGGCCACAACTGGACCGAATAGCGATCCGCGCCCCACTTCATCCACTCCCGCGATGAGTTTCGCTCCCGCCGTCCAAGCCAGCTTTTCAAACTTTTGCGTGCATTTCAGCCGCTTGAGCAGGCGCATCTTCAGCGTTCCCTTGGAATAGGGCAGGCCCGTCTCCGGATTGATTGCATCAGGACGCTTTTTGCGCTTCTTGCGCGCGGGTTTTGCGCCGGCAGCCATTATTCCCAAACGCCTCCGCCGTGCTCCTTCCACATGTTGTAGCCTTCGAGCTCCGCCGCCAGCACCTCAGCATAGGTCAGGAACAGTGGCTCGCTGTTCTGAAAAGTTTCCAGCCGCAGCGGCAGATGGCCCATGCCGAATCCATCAGTGTCATGGATCGTTCCCAGCGCGAGTTGTGCAGGATCAATGGATCGCGGACGCTGCTGGAACTTCTGCTTGTAGATCCGCACGTGTACGATCTCCGGTTCCAGCTTGAGGACCTTCGCGATCGAAAAGATCTCGCCGTCCACGATGGAGTAGTAGCCGCCTTCGAACAATTCTGCGGGAGCTGCTTCGCCGAGGATCTGAGGCGCCATAGGAGTGAACGGTAACATCATTATGCCCAAAGCATCGCGACAAACACTTTGGAGGTTCGTAAAAATGAACAGACCCGGCGTCCATTGCACCGGGTCTGCGGCAAAAACGGTGATTCTGAGCGAACTACTCCGCTGCTGCGGGCGCTGGTGCCGTCTGGGTGCGGGTGTCCACTTCGCGCAGCCGGGCTGCTTTTCCCCTGAGGCCGCGGAGGTAGAACAGCTTCGCGCGCCTAACCTGGTTCGAGCGGATCACTTCAACTTTGTCGATAACCTTCGAGTTCAGCGGGAAGATACGCTCTACGCCGGTGCCAAAGCTCATCTTGCGGACGGTAAAGCTTCCGGTCGGTCCATTGCTGCGAGAAATAACCGTACCTTCAAATGCCTGGACGCGCTCTTTGTCGCCTTCCTTGATCTTCACCTGGACGCGAACTGTGTCGCCGGCGTTGATGGCCGGAATGTCTTTACGCTGCAGCTTGGCAGCGAGTTTCTCCATGATCGGGTGCTGTGACATAACTGAATTCCTCTTCCAATCTGAAATTTTAGCAATTAGCAGCTAGCAATTTGCAATGAGCCAATCCGTTCCGGCTATTTTGCCAATTGCTATTTGCTATTTGCTTCTCTCTCCAACTCAGCCAGGACGCCCAGGTCTTCCTTGCTCAACGCCTCGCGATCGAGCAGATCCGGACGGTTCCGCAGCGTCTTTTCCAGCGACTTGCGTCTACGCCACTTTCGGATCTGGTCGTGGTTGCCGCCCATGAGCACCTCCGGAACAGCCATCCCGCAAAACTCCGCCGGACGCGTGTAGTGCGGGTAGTCAAGCAATCCACCACTGCTGCACGTGCTGTCCGGCCCTTCCGCAGCGGCCTTCTGCGCCGCCGTAAAACTCTCCTGCTGCGCGGAAGCTTCATTGCCCAGCGCTCCGGGCACGAGTCGCGCGACCGTATCCACGATCACTGCAGCGCCCAGCTCGCCGCCGCTGAGCACATAGTCGCCAATCGAAACTTCGCGATCGGCCAGACCTTCTGCAACCCGCTCGTCAACGCCTTCATACCGGCCGCAGATCATCACGATCCGCTCCAGCCCCGCCAGTTCCTGCGCCAGCTGCTGGTTGAACATTGCGCCCTGTGGTGAAAGCAGGATCACCGTTTCCCGCGTTGTCCCGCTCAGCCGTTCTTCTCGCCGCTGCACTCCCAGCGACTGTACGCACTTGAACAGCGGTTCCGGCTTAAGCACCATGCCTTCTCCGCCGCCAAACGGCCTGTCGTCCACCGTCCGATGTTTGTCGGTGGTGAACTCACGCAGGTCGTGCACCAGGATTTCAATGAGCCCAGCCTCGCGCGCCCTGCGTACGATTCCGTAATCCAGCGGCCCGCGAAAAAAGTCCGGAAAAATCGTAACGATCTCGAACTTCATCGCCGGCCTCAATCTTTTTTCTGCTGCCGCTCTTTTTCTTCACGGCTCAGCGGAGCATCGAGTTCCAGCATTCCACTCGGCAGCGTCATCCTCAATTGCTTGTGCTCCAGGTCAAGCTCTTGCAGGAACTCAGCCGCGAATGGAACCATGTATTCCTTCTCGCCCTGGATGATCAGCAGCGGCGCCTCTCCTGCGCCAAACTGAACGTCCGTCACGCGGCCAATCTCACGGCCAGAGTCAAACACTGTGCATCCAGCAAGGTCGCCGGTGTAAACCGAGCCTTCTTCCAGATCGGCGCGGTCGCTGCGTGGCACCTGGATTTCCCATCCCACCAGCTCTTCTGCCTGGCTGATGGAATCCACGCCGGCGAACTTCAGGATGACCTGTTCCTTATGGAACCAATGGTCCTCCAGCTCCAGTTCGCGGCGCTCGCCGCGTGGGCCTGAGCCCGATAATCGCTTTCGCGTGGAGAAGCGTTCAGGAAAATCCGTGAAGATGGTTGCGGCTACTTCACCAATCCGTCCCTGCGGCTTCGTGACCCTGGCAACGGTGATGAACTGGCCTTCGCCGTCCGGCCCTGCCTGCTTTTCGCTCAGGCCGTTACGTCCTGAAGCCGGGCGTTGCGTCCGATCCATTTACGCCATCGCGATTTCTAGTCTTCAATAATTTCCAGCGTGTAGCGCTTCTTCAGCTTCATGCTGGCGGCGCCGAGAATGGTACGGATCGACTTTGCCGTCCGGCCCTGTTTCCCGATGACCTTTCCCAGGTCTGTTAGTGCCACCCGTAATTCCAGTACGGTGGCATCGCCATCTTCGACTGCCGTTACTTTTACGTCTCCGGGAGCATCAACGAGCGCATGTGCAATCTGCTCCACCAGCGTACGCATATCGCCGACCACTTCGGTCATAGGGCTGTGTTCCTTATTCGTATGCTTGGGGCCGGTACAGTCTTTTTTTCTTGTTCTCTTGCTTATTGCCGGGAAGAACCTACTCCACGTACTAAGCTGCGCTACCCGCCACAGCCGGTGTCTTGGTGAGAAGACGGTTCACTGTATCAGAGAGCTGTGCGCCCTTGGAAACCCAGTAATCGATCCG
>JBAIYI010000842.1:0-5591 GCA_037915955.1 Terriglobales bacterium | reverse complement strand
ATCACGATGTTGAAGTATGGGATCGATGATATTCAGTTGTTTTATCAAGGCGATGTGAGATTTTTGCAGCAATTTGCGTGACGGCAGAAGCACTCAGCAGTCAGCACTCAGCATTCAACACCTAAATGCGTATCGATCCCAACTGGCTCCGCGAGTTCGTTGACCTGAAGGTCAATGACACACAGCTGGCCGACGACATCACGCTCGCCGGCGTGGCGGTGGAGTCTGTCCAGCAGATTGACGGCAAGACGCTCTTTGAAATGGAGATCGGAACAAACCGTCCGGATGCGATGTGCCATTACGGAGTCGCGCGCGAGTGCTCGGCCATCTATGACACTGATCTGAAGGCGATCAAGCCGAAGCTGCCGAAGGCGAAGCCCGCCGCGAAGCCGTTCCCGATCGAGATCCATGATGCAGAGGGCTGCAAGCGATACACGGCTCGGGTGATCCGGAATGTGAAGATCGGGCCGTCGCCGGTAAACATCATCGAGCGGCTGAAGATCGACGATCACGGCGGAGTAAGCAATGCGGTGGATGCCAGCAACTACACGCTCATGGAGATGGGCCATCCCACGCACGCTTTTGATCTGGAGAAGCTCGAAGGCGGCAAGATCATCGTGCGTCGGGCAAAAGCGGGCGAGACGCTGAAGACTCTGGACGGCGTTGATCGCAAGCTCGAGCCCGAAGACCTGGTGATTGCCGATGCGGTGAAGCCGGTCGCGCTGGCCGGCGTGATGGGTGGCCTTGATTCCGCGATTTCTGCGAGCACGAAACACATCCTGATAGAGTCCGCGTGGTTCGATCCCGCTACGGTGCGGAAGACCGCCCGCCGGCTCGGGATGCACACTGACGCTTCGCACATCTTCGAACGCGGAGCGGACTGGGGCGCGACCCCGCTGGCGTGCGATCACGTGGCTGAGCTGATCCTGCAGACCGCAGGCGGCGAACTGGAAGGCGAGCCGGTGGATGCAATCGCCGGACACGTGGTGCGCTATTCCCTCTTGCTGCGGCGCAGCGAAATCAAGCGCCAGTTGGGGCAGGAAATTCCTGACGCGCAGGTCAGCCGCATGCTGAGCCGGCTTGGCTTCGGCATGAAGATGATCAAAGGCGAAGAACTCGTCGGCCGGCTGAAAGAGCAGTTAAAGGAAGGTGACATTGCCAGGGTGCTCGAGCAGTCCGGACTATTCCCGAAGGGCCTGACTGCTGAAAAGGTCGCAGCCATTGCTGCTGATCCTTCTAAGGGATCAACCATGCTGACGCGGCTCATCAACGAGACCTGCTGGATCGTGGACCTTCCCACATGGCGGCTGGATATTGAGCGCGAGATTGACCTGATTGAAGAGATCGCGCGCATTTACGGTTACAACAAGTTCCCCAACACGCTGCCGTCGTTCTCCGGTGGCGTGGTGGAGTTGCCTAATGCGGCCAAAGAAGCGCGGTTGCGCTCGGAGCTGCTGGCGCTGGGCTATAACGAAGCGATCTCTTCAACGTTCATCTCGCCGGAAGACGCGCAGGCGTTCTCCCGGTCCACGCTGGTGAGGCTGGCCAACCCACTGAGCGATGAGCAGTCGGCAATGCGCACTTCCCTTCTCTCCGGCATGCTGGGCATGCTGGCATGGAACCTGAATCGCGGAACCAATGATGTCCGGCTGTTTGAGTCGGGCCATGTGTTTGAGATGTGCGGTGAGAAGTCGCAGGAGCGGAAGATGCTCTGCCTGGGAGGGACGGGCAACGCCGTTGAACCGAGCGTCCACGCCTCGGCGCGAGGTTACTCGTTCTTCGACCTGAAGGGCGACCTGGAGACGCTGCTCGGGGCGTTCGATATCCGCACGCTGTACTTTGACGCGCACACGCCGGAGTATTTCCATCCCGGGCGTTCTGCGCGCGCCGTAGCGGACGGCCAGACAGTGGCGCAGTTCGGGCAGATTCATCCCGATGTGGCTGCGGCACGCAAGCTGAAGCAGGACATTTTTGTTGGAGAGATTTATCTGGATCGGCTGCTGGCGCTGCCGCTGCGCACGCCACGATACGAGCCGCTCTCGCGCTTTCCTGCCGTGGACCGCGACTTCTCGTTCGTCTTCCCGGATTCGGTGGCGTTCGAACAGATCCGCAGCGCCGTGGACGCATTGAAAATCGCTGAGTTGCAGAGTTTCAGGCCGGCGGAGATCTTCCGCGGCGGGTCTGTGGCTGCGGGCAAATACTCAGTGCTGTTGCGGGCGGAGTTCCAATCGGCTGAGCGGACTCTGCGCGATGATGAGGTGGCGCAGTGGGCTGGGCAGATCATCAGAGCGCTGGAGGGGATCGGCGGGAGTCTGCGGAGCTGACTTTCACCGCAAAGGACGCGAAGGACGCAAAGGAAATTGGGCGGTTGGCTACGCAGCAGCGAAGCAGGTCTTTCTTTTCTGTAGAGCTTCGGCGAGAGAACAAGAAACGTTGAGTCCATTCAACGCTTCCGCGAAGCTGCAGCGGAGCAGGTCCCTCACACTGCGGCGTCGCATTTGCTCCGCCTCGGTTCGGGATGGGTCCTTCAGGGGGAGAAGCGGACGATCCAATTTGGCAGCATAGATAAGGGAATTGCTTTGACGAACGCCGCTCCTCAAAGTTCGAACGCGCAGCCGGTGCTTCCCACCGAGCGGCTGGTCCTTCGTCCTTTTACACCTGAAGACGCCACTCTTCTCTCTCAACTCGCCGGCACAAAGCGTGTGGTCGATACCACCGCGTCCATTCCGTTCCCTTACAGCCCAGAGCAGGCGCTCGACGATATCCGTCGATTCAACGATGAGTTCCAGCGAGGAGTAGGAGCGTGGTTCGCGATGGCACTGCGTGAGGCGCCGGAGCGGCTGATCGGCTGCGTGTTGCTGAAGGAGATCAGCCGGAGGGACGAACTGGCTGAACTGGGTTACTGGATCGAAGAGGCACAGGGCGGAAAAGGTTACGTCACAGAGGCAGCGCGGGAGATGCTGCGGTATGGCTTCCGTGATCTGGGCATGAACCGCATCCACGCCTGCCACATGACCAAAAATTCGGCGTCCGGCCGCATACTGGACCGGATCGGGATGAAGCAGGAAGGCCACTTGCGGCAGGCAGCAAAGAAGTGGGACGCCTTTGAAGACCTGCTGGTGTGGGCGATACTGAAAGAAGATTTCACCGAAGGACCGGAGCGCTGATTATGCAGACACGAAAGCTGGGCAATTCAGATTTGGCAATCACTCCCATTGGAGTGGGCGCGTGGGCCATGGGAGGCGGCGACTGGGCGTTTTCCTGGGGCCATCAGGAGGACCAGCAGTCGATTGCGGCGATCCATGCGGCGCTCGATGCCGGCGTGAACTGGATCGACACGGCCGCTATTTATGGGCTAGGCCACTCGGAAGAAGTGGTGGGCAAGGCGATTGCCGGGCGATCGAAGCGGCCCTACGTGTTTACCAAGTGCGGGCTGGTGTGGAATGAGCAACGCGAGATTTCGCGCAGCCTGAAAGCGGATTCCGTGCGGCGCGAACTGGAGGCAAGTCTGCGCCGGCTGCGCGTGGATGCGATCGACCTCTACCAGATCCACTGGCCCGATCCTGAACCCGAGATCGAAGAAGGGTGGCAGGCGCTGGCACAGGCACAGAAGGAAGGCAAGATTCGCTGGATCGGAGTTTCCAACTTTAATGTGGCACAGATGAAGCGGGCGCAGGCGATCGCGCCTATCACCTCGCTTCAGCCGCCCTACAACATCGTGACCGCCGACATCGAAAAAGAGATCCTGCCTTACTGCCGCCAAAACAACATTGGCGTGATTGTTTACTCGCCCATGAAGTCCGGCTTGCTCACGGGAAAGATGACGCGGGAGCGGATTGCGAAGCTGCCGCCGGATGATTTTCGTCCACGGACGCCGAGCTTTAAAGAGCCGCTGCTGACCCGCAACCTGGGGCTGGTGGAAGTCCTGCGCAAGATTGGTGAACGGCACAACCACACGCCGGGCGAGGTTGCGATTGCCTGGGCGCTGCGCGACCCGGTGGTGACGGGGGCGATTGTGGGGATGCGATCGGCGGAGCAGGCAAAAGAGGTATTGCGCGCGGCGGAGTTCCGGCTTTCGGCGGAAGAGATCGGGGAGATTGAGGGTTATTTGAAGGCGAATCCGGTGGCGGCATAGATCAGCTGGAACTGACTATGTTGCGCCGAAACGAGTAGGGCGTCTGCTCTTCGGGTCTTCCGGCCAGCCTTTGCCTTCAGCGTTTGCAAGTTTTGAAAGTTTCTCGATGTCAGTCTCGCGAATGGAGTTTGTAACTTCGCAACAAGAAGGGTCCAGCGCTTTGGCGTTGATCGCCTTCAGGTATTCGCGGACTGCCGCAGCTTCCACCAGCACCTTACCCGATCCGGCCCAGTGCCGGTCTTGACCGTTCTTCTTCACCCCGGAAACCCAGAAGGATTCGCCGCTCACCATGTCAATGCAGTTGCCGCCCGAGTCTCCGCGGCGCTGTCCTTTGAGCTTCATCAGTCCGCGGCCATTAAAGTAAAGAGTTCTGCCGGTCTTGGACGGCGTGACGTAGCCGATCCAGGCGGGGCCGTTATCGGAATGGCCGCTTTTGAGTTCGATGTATCGGAGGAGCTTCATGGGATTAGTGTGACATGGAAATGGGCGCTCATAGTTTGCGGTCTGCGAACTCTGCACCGCAACGGATCTTGCGCGACTTATGGCTCTTGAGACTAATGGAATAGCACCGGCCTCGTTCATCGCGAACCAGAAGGGAACGGTTTTTCAGTTTCAAATCAGAAATGAAAACCCACTGAACATCCTCCTCTATCCAGAACTTTATCCGACTGTGAAATACTTTTACTCTCCAGAGTTCTTTACCGTCTCTCATGTCTTTCGCAACTACGTATTGATCTCTGCCGTCTCCATCAGCTGAGTACTGAATACCATCACTCTCTACCGCCGTCACCGGTTTGGGATTCATGCGCTTGGCTGCCGCGAAGGAGCCCAGTATGAAGACGGTGACAAGTGAAAACACTATGCGGGTCATTACGAACCACAATCTACATCAATCCGCTCATAAAACAAATGCAACGTTCTTGGCCCGATTCGCGTCGCGAACGCGGAGGTAAAAGATTATGGTGGGCTCACGCGCAGCTGCAGCGGAGCCGGTCCCTCGTCCCACTCACCTCGCTTGAGCTCGGCTCGTGCTCGCTTGGGATGGGTCCTTCGAGGGGGAGGGTTTGCGGAATGCGGTTAGCACGTGGACAAGGATAAATTTCTACATGCGTTACGAGCCTCATCTTGCGCTGATTTGCAAATCATCCGTAAGCTGTTTCCCATGTTTCTCGGACATATTGGGCTTGCCATGGCGGCGAAGCGCGCGGCGCCGGAGGCATCGCTTGGCACTACGCTGTTGGCCACGCAATTTGCTGACTGTTTGTGGCCGCTGTTCCTGACGATTGGCATTGAGCAGGTGCGCATCGCGCCGGGCATCACCAGGATGACGCCGCTCGATTTTGCCTCTTATCCGTGGTCGCACAGCCTGCTGATGGACGTGCTCTGGGCGTTGGCTTTCGCCGGGATTTATTTCGCTGCGCGCAAATACAAGGCGGGCGCGTGGGTGGTAGCGCTG
>JBAIYI010000393.1:0-2309 GCA_037915955.1 Terriglobales bacterium | reverse complement strand
CCAGCACAGCGCGCGCGTGCTGTTTGTAGTCGGCCAGGCCAACCGGCAGCAGGCCGCGGAACTGCTTGAGGCGATCTTCGATCACTCGCGTGACGAAGTGCTGAAGCTGGTTCAGTCCGGCAAACTCAGCCAGGCTGCTCTCGCTGCGCACGATTACGTGTTCGACATCTTTCCGGAAAGCGCCGGAAAAGTCGGACAGGGAAACGCGGCAGATTAGATAGTTTGTATTTCCAAAGAGGGTACGGTGCTTGCCGTGCCCTCTTTTCTTTTGGGCGACCACGCCGCTGTGCACCCGTTGTGAATTTCCTGTGTACATCACGCATCACCTCGCACACATTCCGCGCCGCGCGGCGTTTGAAAGTGCTATTTTCTAACCAGCACTCTTATGTCCACCGCTCCCCAATCGCAATCCGCTGAATGTCCGCTGTGCGAAGGCACGGGATGGAAACGCATTGAAGTTCCCGGCAAAGCCAGCCGCGTTGCGCCATGCGACTGCCGCAACGAGGCGCGTACCGCGCGCCTGTTGAAAGCCGCACGCATCCCGGCGCGCTACGAGCACTGCACGCTCGCCGACTTCGACACCAATTTTCCCGCCGCACACCGCACGCTTGCTGCTGCCCGTCTCGCCGCAGGCAGGTTCGTCGAAGAGTATCCGGTGGAAAGGACTGGCCTCCTTCTCATCGGCCCCGTCGGTACCGGTAAGACCCATCTTGCAGTCGGGATCGTTCAGGAGCTCATCCGCCAGAAGGGCGTTCCCTGCCGCTTCTGCGACTATCGTGAGCTGCTCAAGGAAATCCAGAACTCCTACAACTCCAGCGTCCAGACTACCGAGCTCGAGATTCTGCGGCCGATCTTTGACGTTGAGGTGCTGGTGCTCGACGAACTCGGCGCGGTGAAGTCGTCCGAGTGGGTCTGGGACACGGTCAGCCACATCCTGAACAGCCGTTATAACGAGAAGAAGACGACCATCATCACCACGAATTATCCCGATCTTCCTCCGGGCGACGCGCAGGCCTACTCCGGCTCCGCCCGCGACGCTGCCCGCAACGCCGTCCGCGGCGAGACCCTGGGTGACCGCATCACTGAGCGCATGCGATCACGCCTGCATGAGATGTGTCGCGTGGTTCAGCTCGATGGAGCGGACTTCCGCCAGCGCGTCCAGAGCGCGAATTTCCGGTAAACTCGCCGATGAGCTTCGATCTGTATTTCTGTCGGAAAGACGGTAACAACCTCGACTTTTCGGCCATAAAGGCCTGGGCTGAAACTTATCATCCCTTTGAGATTGGGGATGCCCAACTTTCATACCACAATGACGCGACCGGCGTTTACTTCAGCCTTGATTTCGAGTCTCCTGAGCAGACCGATCAGGGCGAATCGCCGGTGCCGGCAGATATTCCATATTCTGGCTTGTCATTCAACCTGAATTTCATCCGGCCTTCCTTTTTTGCGTTTGAAGCAATGCCAATCGTTGCAGACCTTGCGAACCGATTTGGCTTGAGCATATTAGACCCGCAACGGGATGGGAATAGTCAACCAGGCGAGGTAAATGCGCAGACTCTTATCGAGTCCTGGCAAAAATCTAATCGGTGGGCGGTGTCCGCCTACCCAGATACGGGTGGAAGCCTGCCGCCACGTATGAGACCTGATAAGTCTTTGTTCCTGTGGCAGTATTCGACGAGTAAAAGCGAATTAGAAGGTGTCTGCGGAGAAAACTTGTTTGTGCCCAGATTATTTCCGTTCCGTGGAAAAGCATCCAGCACTGCCGAAATCTCTGTGGTCTGCGGGGAAGGTGTGTGGATGGTGGTGCCTCCATGTGATTGGGTCATCGTTATGCGGAAGAAAAAGCGCGCCTTTCGCGCCCCTGAAAACGAGACTGTTGCGATCAGCCGGGAAACGTTCGATGTTGTAACTGCCGAATGGTTGAAGCCGTTCGAATGGAGAATTCCGGAATTCAAGCTGATTCCAAGGGAAGCCGTAGAAAGAGTCGCGAAAGCCCTGTGGGCCGTAGAACGCAGGCTCTCGAAAGACGAGTTTGAGACCCTGCCATTTGACGGTTTCATCGATGTTGAGGCGGAACAAACGTAGGAAGCGGTAGCTCTAAATCGGCAGCTCTGATGCCCCAAACTACGGCGAGTAGCTAATCAGGCATCACTTCCATACCTGCATTTCCACTAAACTTCTGTTGTGAGGACGAACCGGCCGGACGGCACTTCAGATTACCCGATCACCCGATCACCAGATCGCCCGATCTTGCCCTGCTCCATCCCGTTCTCTCCTGAGTCTCCGCCGGACTTCTTTGCCCAATTTCC
>JBAIYI010000475.1:0-2317 GCA_037915955.1 Terriglobales bacterium | reverse complement strand
ATTTAGACTCTTCTGTTTTTCAAAACAGGAGCCGAACCCGATGTCCAAGAAACCAACCACCAATGATGCGCAGTTAATCCTTCAGCTTTATGACTTTCGTCGCGAGGCAGTGATGCGCGTGGCCAGGAAGTTCATGGTCTCGGAGTTCTGGCCGCAGAATTACGAAGAGTTCAAGGCTGTTTTCATCGGCTACGGCACGGACCACAACACCTACCTGCGGCAGGTGCTGACCTACTGGGACATGGCTTGCGCGCTGGCTTTAACGGGCGCGCTCAATGAAGAGCTCTTTTACCAATCCAACAACGAGCCGTATTTCCTCTGGGCCAAGTTCGGCGAATACATGCCCCAGGCGCGAAAGGATTCGTTGACGCCGCAGTTCGGGATGAATTGGGAGAAGCTGATGGGGCGTCCGGCGGCCAAGCAGCGAATCAAGATGCTGGGCGAGCGGTTGGCGGCTAGAAGAGCGGCCGCTGCGGCCGGGAAAAGGTAGGGCTGCGAATGATCGCGAATCGAGGGAAATAATTCACCGCGGAGACGCGGAGATGAGCAGATTCGGGCAGCATTCCCCTCAAAGCAGTGAGACGCGGCAGTGCCGCGTCTCTACGTACAGATTGTGGTCGCACGGTAAAAGTCGTGAAGCCGCGGCCCGGAGGGCCAACTCTCCTTGTCCGGCACGCGCTAGCTGATGATGCGCCCCGGCATAGCAATACTTGCCTATCGCGAGCTCCGCATGACCGGTTTCTTCTTTGTCTTCTTTGCCGGGGTGGAATCGTCGGTCTTCTTCGCGTTCGTTGTGGCTGAGGAGCTTACCGGCAGGTTGCCGTGCGGGTCCACCACGGCGGCGCGCTGTTCAATGTAGCTGGAGAGCTGGCTGCGCACGCGTAACAGATTGGCGTAGTCGCCGGAGAGGCGCGTGTACTCGTCTTTCTTTCCATAAGTGTGGGTGGTTTCCACCAGTGCGTCCATGTTCTCGCACACGGTGGTCAGGTTGTTGAACAGCTTGAAAGTGGAACCTACGCTGCCATGGGAGGAGCGCACTTCAGAGATCATGGCGGGAAGCGATGAGGTCATCTGCTTGATGGATTCGGCAGACTGCCCGGCCTGCTGCTTGTGCGAGTTCTTCTTCATCCAGCCGGTTTTCCATCCAGAGGCCCATTTTTCCGTGTGCAGATTGGCGATGTCGGAGTTGGTGGTGGCAACGGAGGCATCAGCGTCGTTCAAAGTGGCGGTGAGATCGGTGTGGTGAGGCGCGGGCGTGGCGGCCGGGGTGTCACCGGGCGCAGCCAGCGCAAAGCTCGAGCAGAGAAGAACAAATGCAGCCAGGGTAGTCTTCACTTTCACACTCCTGAATGGTGGTATTTCAAGGTCTTCAGCATAGCCCCGGCCGCAGTGCAAAGCTCGATTACGGAGGGGGAACAGGGGCGGGGCTTTGGGACACGGGAAGGGCGAGTGGTGGTGCTGAGCCTTGGGTAATGCCGCGATATATCGTGGGGCGACGAGGCAAATCTACCACGGAGGCACGGAGACACGGAGGAAGGCAAGGTTGGCTGCGAATGAACCCGAAAAAAATCCAAGTCGGTGAGTCAGTAAGTTTGTAAGTGGGTAATTCGAGCAGCTCCGCACAGACATTCGCGGAAAACCCGCGCAAGATGAAGTTCGCAGAAAGCAGTCCCGCGCCAGCGGGACGGATGGCAGTAGCCCGCCGTTTCAACGGCGGGAAGGCTGCAAAAGCGGGGTTGAGTCCCCGCAGGGGGACGAATGAACTAGTCTTTTCCGTAAAGCGTTATGCCGTGACGGCGCAGCATCTTCAGCAATTCCTCGTCGAAATCCATGCGGGCATGATGACGTTCCTGATGATTTATGTAGTTGATTGTGGTCATTAACTGCGATATCCCGATGGTGAATGCTCCGTAGCCGTCCTGCCAATTGAAGGTTCTCTTCGCGAGATGATCATTGATCCATTTTGAGGAGCCACCCTTGATGAGTTGTACAGCCTTGGCAATCGACATTGTGGTGGGGAGTGAGAGCAGTGCGTGAGCGTGGTCCTGCATGCCTCCCACGGCAAGAGCTTTGAACTTGTTTTCTCGAGCGATGCCTGCGATGTATGGCCAGAGCCTGGATTTCAGATCGGCGGGTATCAGGATCTGACGTTCTTTGGTGGAGAAGACGCAGTGGACGAGAAGGCTGTAGTAGGTGTGAGACATGGCCGGAGGATTTTAGCTGGCGGCGGACGCGATTGAAATCGCTCGGTGTGCCAGCCGTCCCCTGCGGGGACTTGATTCCATTTGCTGGCGTCTCCCCGCCGTTGAAACGGCGG
>JBAIYI010000286.1:0-2769 GCA_037915955.1 Terriglobales bacterium | reverse complement strand
CAGTTTTCTACTTCGTGAGCCCACAGGTCTGGGCATGGCGAACCGGCCGGGTGGAGCAGATCAAAAAATATGTACGGAAGATGATTGTTATCTTCCCGTTTGAGCAGGAGTTTTATCGCAAGCACGGAGTTGATGTCAGCTACGTGGGGCATCCACTCGCCTATGAGCCTTTGCCGGAGGTAAATCGCCCGGAGTTTGCGGCGCACTACAAACTCGATGGAGCCAAGCAGTGGATCGCGCTTCTGCCGGGCAGCCGACGCAAGGAAGTTCGGCAGAACCTGCCCTGCCTGCTTGACGCAGCCAAGCTGCTCACAGATCAAGGCGGAGACTACGAGTTCCTGCTGCCGGTGGCTTCCACGCTGGACAAAGAATGGGTACGCTACCAGCTCGGTCCGGCTTACACAAAGATCCGGCTCACGGAAAATGCGGCTGCCACGGTGATGCTTTCACGCGCGGCAGTGGTCGCCAGCGGAACCGCAACGGTTGAATCGGCCCTGACCGGAACGCCTTTTGTTGTGGTTTATAAGCTTTCTCCGCTCACATGGTTTCTTGGTCGCAGGCTGGTCTCGCTCGATACCTTCGCCATGCCAAACCTGATTGCCGGACGCAAAATTGTGCCGGAGCTTATTCAGAGCAATTTCACTGGCCCAAACGTGGTAGCCGAACTGAATAACATCATTCCCGATAGCCCTGCGCGGCAGCAAATGCAGGCCGACTTGCGCCAGGTGAGAGAAAAGCTCGGTGATCCCAGCAGCAAGGAAGAGCCGGCGGTTCGTGCTGCGCGCGAGATCCTTGCATCCCTGAATCCATCCCAATAAAGAGCAAGAGAGAGCGATCCATCGCATTCTCGATCATGGCCAACCAGTAATCCCCGGCGCGGCTCCCGATTACTGCATCTAAGGCTTTGGCAGAAGTGTGCGCCCGCAGTCCCGAACGGCATGCGATCGAACCATTCAGTACTTGCTCCCGAAACGAGCGGCATCTCCGAATGTCTGGACCGCCTGGCGGCCCAGAAGCGCAGCATCCGTCCGCTTTCCACGTATCGGGTGCAATTCAACGCTAAGTTCGGATTCGAGCAGGCACGGAGGCTTGTGGGTTACCTGCACGCGCTCGGAGTCTCACATGTCTATTCCTCGCCGATATTGAAAGCCCGCGCCGGAAGCAGTCATGGTTACGACATCACGGACCACAACCAGCTCAACCCGGAAGTAGGAAGTTATGAAGATTTCCAGGCGCTGGTTCGCGAGCTGAAGGATTACGGAATGGGCCAGGTCCTGGATATCGTGCCCAATCACATGGGAATCGGGTTCGGCGCCAACCCGTGGTGGCATGATGTGCTGGCCAATGGCCGCGCTTCAGAGTTCGCCGAATTCTTTGACCTGGACTGGAACCCACTGAAACCGGAACTGCGCGACAAACTGTTGATCCCAATCCTTGGCGATCAGTACGGCGCAGAACTGGAGCAGGGCCACATAAAGACCGTTTGCGATGATCAGGGCTTCCACGTGGAGTACTACGACAAAGTGCTGCCCATTGACCCACAGACCATCCCTATGATCTTTGAGCCGATAAGCGCGGAGATCAATGATCCTGAACTGCGCAGCATCCTTTCAGGGCTGCGTAACCTTCCGTTGCACAACACCACCGATGGCGAATCGGTCCGTCAAAGGCGACGCACGATCGGGCCGCTCACGGATGCGCTGAATCGACTGATCGCAAAGTCAAAAGACGTACAGCAACTCGCGCAAAAAGCGGTGGAGCACTGCAATGGCCAGCCGGGCGATCCCCGCAGTTTCGATTGCCTGCATCGCCTTCTCGAGGCCCAGGTGTACCGCCTAGCTCACTGGCGTGTCTCGGGAGAAGAGATCAATTATCGGCGCTTCTTCGATATCAATGACCTGATCGGGCTCCGGATGGAGAACCCGCGGGTCTTCGCCGCCACACACCAGCTGCTCAGGCAACTGCTCGCCGACGATCTCATCCAGGGCGTTCGAATCGATCATTGCGATGGGCTGCTCAATCCGCGGCAATACCTGGTTCGCCTGCAGATGCTGTACGCAGCCAGCCAGTGTTCCGGCTCCACGCCGCGTCCGCCCCTGGCTGAAAACGGTATTGAGCAGGAAGTACAACAGGTGTTTGGCCAGCATGACTGGATGCAGAACGGCGCTCCGCTCTACACGGTGGTCGAGAAAATTCTTGAACCGGGTGAAGACCTCCCGGTTGAGTGGCCGGTGGACGGCACCTCCGGATATGACTTCACCACGCTGGTGAACGGCATCTTTATCGAACAGCGAAATGAGCGTTTCTTCACCAACCTGTATCACCGCTTCATCGGCGGCTCCACGGATGTGGACGCGCTGATCTACAACAGCAAAAAACTGATCATGCACGCCTCGCTGGCCAGCGAAGTCAACGTGCTCGCGCACATGCTGGACGAACTTTCACTTCCTGATCGCTACGCGCGCGATTTCACCCGGAAGGCACTCCGCGACGTCATCCGTGAGACCATCGCCTGCTTCCCGGTGTACCGGACCTATATCGACGAGCGGGGCGAGATCACCGAACGCGACCGCGGCTACATCAACGAGGCAATCGTCCGCGCCAAGCGCCGCAATCCAGACAAAGCACCCGCCAGCTTTGAATTTCTCCGTGACATTCTCCTGCTTCGCCATCGCGATGGAGAAGACCGAACTGAGCTTTACCGCAAAAAGCTCTATTTCACCCTGAAGTTCCAGCAGCTCACAGGGCCGGTGATGGCCAAGGGCCTGG
>JBAIYI010000222.1:0-1769 GCA_037915955.1 Terriglobales bacterium | reverse complement strand
CGGATGACCTACGACGAAGCCATCCGGCAATACGGGATCGACAAGCCTGATCTCCGACTTCCGAAGCTCACGGACGTGCGTACGGCATTTGCGGCCGAGCAACTGCAGACGCTGCAACTCAACCCTGAGTTGCCTGTTGTGGCAATTCGTATCCCCAAAATCGGCGAGCTCTCGCGCAAGGAGCGGGATGACAATCGTCCGCTGTTCGGTGAGCGTAAGGAAGCCCGGCTCATCGATGACGTGAAGCGTCTGGAAAAATCGTTTCCAGAGGCGGTTGCAAAGGTTCGGGAAATGAGCGATGCCCAACCGGAAGACCTGCTGGTGCTGGTGGGTGGGCCCTTGCAGCTTGAGAAAACCGGGGTACGGCCTGATTACGGCGTTTTTATGGCGGCCGGCCAGTTTCGGGTGGAGCTCTCGCGGAAGTATGCAGATCGCCACATGGCATTTCGCCAGGGTGGCTTTCACTTCACATGGGTCACGGATTTCCCCATGTTTGAATGGGACGAAAACGAGAAGCGATGGAACGCCGCGCACCATCCGTTTACCTCGCCGCACGAACGCGACATGGACAAACTGGAGTCCGATCCCGGCTCGGTGCGCGCGCTGGCTTATGACGTGGTGCTGAACGGAACCGAACTCGGGTCAGGGTCAATTCGTATTCATCGCCAGGACATTCAGAAGAAGATCTTCCATGCTCTCGGCATGACGGATGAAGAGGCCAAAGCACGTTTCGGCTTCTTCCTTGAGGCTCTGGAGTATGGGACGCCTCCGCATGGCGGGATCGCGCTTGGGCTGGATCGAATTGTGATGATCCTGGCGGGCGCGGAGAGCCTCCGCGAGGTGATTCCGTTTCCCAAGACTGCAAAGGCAGTGGATCTGATGGTGGACGCGCCAACCCCGGTTAGCGAAGCGCAGCTGAGAGACCTGGGAATCAAAATCCGCTGAAATCTCGAGCGCAGAGAGAGAGCCCTGCCGTTTGCTTTTGGCGCGGTAGGGATTTTCTCTTCTTGTTTTACGCTGCCGTGCTTACGGTACTTCTTTGACGCTGCGCATCGCGATCGATTGTCCTTGAACCTGCCCAGAGAACAACGGCCAGCCCGACTGCGAGTGCCGGCACAACCAGCATGGCCTGCTGAAGCCCAACGGCTTTGAAAGCTTCACTCATGGGCAGGGCGCCGGCTGCGCGATGCGCCATGAAGTCGCTGAGCTTGCCGGTGATTACTGGGCCGAACGATGCGCCGCCCAGATACATGATGAGAAAATACACGGCCATTGCGGTGGCGCGTTGCGCCGGGGCCACAATGTCCTGCAGAGACGCGTAAACCAATCCGTAATACATGTTGAGCAGTCCATAAGCGGCTGTAAGGAGGGGAACCGCAATTGCCAGCGCCCCGAAGCCCTGCCGGATGCCAAAATAGGCCAGCGGCGCGGAAATAACAGCGGCATAGGCCGCCAGCAGCATGCGGCCATCTGCCCGCCGGCGAACCAGCCGATCGCCCCACGCGCCCCCGATGGTGCCTCCCAGGATCCCTCCGATCGCATAAACCAAGCCGGTGGAAATGCCTGCCGACCCGACTTTCAGATGATGAACGCGCTGGAAGAATGCGGGCAGAAAAGTCCCAAGCGCATACAGATTGAAATTGACCAGCACACCGGATGCAATGATCCAGGCGAAAGTTGGGGTTAGCAGGCCGGATTTCGCAGACCGCTCTCCTGCAGCTGAAGTGATTTCGGAAGCTCCGCGCAGGGGCTCCGGAAGCATCAACACT
>JBAIYI010000303.1:0-1645 GCA_037915955.1 Terriglobales bacterium | reverse complement strand
AGATCGTTCAATGAGAGGCACTTCTGTTTTCCGTCGGCTTGGGGTTTGCAGTATTTGCCCTTGCCGTACATGCCATCCAGGTTCGAAGCAAGCGTCGTGAGCTCCTTCCGTTCGGCATCATTGTTGGGAGCGGGCGCCACGAGTGAGAGCTTCAGAAGCTTGAACTTGCGCTGGA
The DNA here is from genome assembly GCA_037915955.1 of Terriglobales bacterium. Classification (GTDB taxonomy): domain Bacteria; phylum Acidobacteriota; class Terriglobia; order Terriglobales; family Acidobacteriaceae; genus Angelobacter. The sequence goes on along the minus strand of JBAIYI010000303.1, from coordinate 1,470 downwards.
GCTCGGGCGGCATCTTCAGCCCTTCAAAGCGGCGCGCATCAAGCGCGAGCTGTGTCACCACGGCGGTCAAACGCTCCTGCGCCTGGGCTGACATGGTCTCTGTATCGTCAGTAATGAAGTTTTCCTGCACCCACTGTGCGCGGCTGGCGCGCACACCCAGATCGTCGAGCTGCGCCTCAGCGTTCTTCATGAATGCCTCGGCTTCCTGAAGTGTGGGCGCGCCTTTTGCGGTGGCTGATTTGGTTGCGGTGCCCTTCTTCTCCGCGGCGGTTCCGGCTGGCTTTGTCTGGCTAAACGCAATTGCGCCGCTGAGCAGCAGCATGAAAAGAATCCTGACAGGTCGGGTAAGTAGCATTGCTCCTCCAAAGAGCGATATCAAAACTGCCTAGAGTAGCTTTTTGCGCGGGTGATTAGCAAATGCGCTCTGGCCCTAACCTGTTGTGCGCTTATGACTTCAGGTGTTCGGATTCGAACAGCACTAGCACGGAACCAACCAGTTTGCCCGCGCGTATATCCCCTTCAGGTTCATGGGAATCCGCCTGCATCGGTACGATGGCAGCCGGATTGCCAGTAGATCCGCAGGGCCAACCGATCAAACCACCATTCGAGGAGCTTTCTGATGCAAACGCTGCTGCAAGATGTCCGATTCGGTGTCCGCATGCTGGTAAGGAACCCGATCGTCACCCTGGTGGCAGTGCTCACCCTGGCTCTTGGTATTGGTGCGAACACGGCAATCTTCAGCACGCTCAATGGGCTTTTTCTGCGGCCGCTGCCGGTGGCCAACGCTGATCGCCTCACTGCGCTCGCCGGGCAGACAAAAGGCGTTGACGGTGTTGGTAACTTCTCATGGCTTGAATACAAGGACATCCGTTCACAAGCGAACGGCTTTTCTGATGTGGTCGGCTACAACCTCAACCTGGTAGGCTTCGATGCCGATGGCAAGTCGGACACCATAGTTGTCAGCTTCGTAAGCGGAAATTACTTCCCGGCGCTGGGGTTGAAACCCGCTGCCGGCCGATTCATCTCCGGCGAGGAGACGGAAAAACCCGGTAGTGCTCCAGAGGTCGTGCTCGGGTATGGGCTCTGGAAGAAGCGCTTCAACGAGGCCCCGTCCGTCATCGGTAAGCAGATCAAGCTGAGCGGCAAGCCCGCGACGATTGTCGGTGTCGCGCCGAAAGGCTTCCACGGCCTTTACTCGCTGATTGAGATGCAGGCCTACTTGCCCATGGGCATGCGCACGAACTGGAGCGATAAGCAGGCTGCCACCAATTTCTGGACCAGGAGAGACTCGCGCCAAATAATTGTCCTTGCCTATCTGAAGCCCGGAATGAGCATGCAGCAGGCGCAGAGTTCTCTTAATGTGGTCACACAGCGCTGGGCTCAGCAGTACCCTGAAGATAAGGACTTCAGCGCGCTTACCTTCCCTGAGCGACTGTCAAGGCCGGAGCCGGATCCTTCCAACGGAATCGT
>JBAIYI010000749.1:0-13142 GCA_037915955.1 Terriglobales bacterium | reverse complement strand
CCCGCATCAGCGAAATCGGCCGCATTACCGATGGCACCGTGATTGACGTGAGTGAGGTCGAACTCCAGGAAGCCGGCGAGATGCAGCTGCTGATCTACCAGTATGACGTGGCCGGCGTGAGCTATGAAGCGTCACAGGACGTGACTGCCCTGCGGCATCGCGTGGACCTGCATTCCTGCCGCTCCGGGCTGATGACCTCGATCAAGTACGATCCCTCGAATCCAGGGAACTCCATTGTTATCGCCGAAAACTGGAACGGTCTGCGGAACTAAGGCTTCGGAAAACCTAGCCGCTGATCAACGCTGATCCCACTGATTGGGTTTGCTGATTCCTTCTGATATATAAGCGAATATAAAGCGAATATGGCTTATTTTCCCAGCGCTTCCAGGATCCGATCAAAGTCTTCCAGCGACCCGTACTTCAGGATGATCTTGCCCTTCCCTTTGCGGTCCTGAATCTCGACTTTCACACCCAGTGCTCGCTCCAGACTGCGCGCAGCTTCGCGGACATTGGGATCAAGCTGCTCTTTCTGCGGCTCCGGCCTGGTCTCTCGTTCTTCCGGATTGAGCAACCGAGCGACAAGTTCTTCGGTCTGCCGGACTGAGAGCTGCTTTTCGATGGTCTCTTTTGCAGCGCGATCCAGATGATCAGGGAAGCCGGTGAGCGAGAGCAAGACTTTACCATGACCAAAGCTGAGTGTCCCAGCCTCCAGGGCTTCCTGCACTGAGGCAGGCAGCTTTAGCAGTCGAATGAAGTTGGCGATGCTGGCCCGGTCTTTGCCGGTCCTGATGGCAATCTGTTCCTGGGTCAGGCCGAATTCCCGGCTCAGCCGCTCAAATGCACGCGCCTGCTCCACCGGGTTCAGGTCTTCGCGCTGGAGATTTTCGATGATTGTGATCTCCATGGCCTGTTCGTTGGAGATCTGGCGCACGACTGCCGGGATGCTGGTCTTACCAGCCATTTTTGAGGCAAGCCAGCGCCGCTCGCCAGCCACGAGCTGATAACGGCCGTTCTGTGTCTGACGCAGAACTACTGGTTGGACCACACCGGTGGCGCGGATGGAATCGGAGAGCTCCTTCAGCGCTTCTTCGCGGATCTTTTTGCGAGTCTGGTAAGGATTGGGGTCGATCAGCTCGATGGCGATTTCATGGGCGGCAGCAGTTGGACTGGCTGCGGTGGCGATGCCCGTCACCGGAGATTTCCCAGGCAACAGCGAATCGAGTCCGCGGCCCAGTGCTTTGCGCTTGTCGTTAATCATTTCTGTGCTCATCGGATTGGGTGCTCTGGGCTACTGGTTGAGTTTCGAGTTGGTTTTCGGCTGATTCGGTCTGAGCGTCAGCCGCGTTTGCTTCGGCTGCCGTCGGTTCCGAGTTAACTTCTGCGGTTCCCGTATCAGGAGTGCCTGCGGCTGATGCTGCCTGTGCCGGAACCTGCATGCGATCCATGATCTCCTTCGCGAGCCGTATGTAGCTCTCGGCCCCACGCGAGCGTACATCGTAGAGCAACGCCGGCTTGCCGTAGCTTGGCGCCTCGGCCAAGCGGACGTTGCGCGGGATATTGGTGTTGAGCAGCTTATCGCCAAAGAAGCGACGCAGCTCCTGCGTGACCTGCTGGGCCAGGTTGGTGCGATCGTCGTACATGGTCAATACGACGCCTTCGATCTCCAGCGTGGGATTAAAGCTCTGCCGCAGGCGTTCCACTGTGTCCAGGAGTTCGCTCACCCCTTCCAGAGCGAAGTACTCGGCCTGCATCGGGATCAGGACAGAATCGGCGGCGACCAGCGAGTTGAGGGTAAGCAGGTCGAGCGCGGGCGGGCAGTCCAGAACGATGAAGTCATACAGTCCGCGGACGCTTTCGATTGCTTTGCGCAGCCGGAACTCCCGGCCTTCAGCTCCAACCAGCTCGATGTTGGCTCCAATGAGATTCTTATGCGATGGGATAAGGCTGAGCCCCTCCAGCTCCGTTGGAAGAACTGCCTGGCTCGCATCGGCTTCTTCCATCAAGAGATGGTAGGTGCAAAGCCGGTCAGGATCGCGTGGCATACCAACGCCGCTGGTTGAGTTCGATTGTGGGTCGCAGTCAACGAGCAGGCACTTCACTTCAGCCGCAGCGAACGAGGCTGCCAGGTTGATCGCGGTGGTGGTCTTTCCAACGCCGCCTTTCTGGTTGGCGACAGCTATGACTCGGGCCATGGGAAAATTGGGAGAAACGCCTCGCTCAAAGACTACCGAATGGTGGGAACCAGCCGCAAGCGCCGGAAGAGAGATTTTGTTCCACGTGGAACAGCAATCACACCACAACAGATTGTGTTCCACGTGGAACAGTGTTTACTGCTTAGGTTCTTAACAGCAAAGGTTACCAATTGCAACGCTAATTGTTCAAACTTAGAGACCAATTTTGCACACAATTTCCCACAACAGCCGCAATTTCGGGGCAGTTTTCCCACTGTAACCGATCAGGTTCTAGGGCTCGGAACCTTACCTGCCATCAACACCCTTGCAGAACTACGTGGAACGACTTTTTCTGCGTCCCACTCCACTTCAGGGGCTAAACGCCGGGCTTCTTCCACCTGAGAGCCGCCGATCATGAGCGCAATCCGGCCTTCCGGTCCCACCAAGCGAAGCGCGATGGGTAGCGCCTTCTCAAAATGCTCTACCGCGCGCATTGTGACCAGGGCAGATCTTGCAGGGTAGCTCTCGGCACGGCCGGGGAACACCTTTGCATTTGCCAGCTGCAAGCTGCGGATCACCTCGTTCAGGAATGCCGCCTTTTTACTTTGCGACTCGATGAGCGTGACCTGCGCCGAGGGAGCGTAGATCGCCAACGGCAGTCCGGGGAAGCCCGCCCCGGAGCCGAGGTCGATGGCAGTTTCAGCCCAGTCCCGGGGGACTAGATTTCGGGCCGCGAAAAATGACTCGCCGAAATGGCGCGTGACCATCTCTTCGGGATCGCGAACAGCAGTGAGATTGATACGGTTGTTCCAGCGCACCAGCAGGTCCAGATACGCGGATACTTTCTTGAGCCGCGCCTGGTCGAGTTCTACGAACGGCTGCAATAGTTTCGCGATGCGCTCAAGTTCCATCCGCGAATGATCCTAATCGATTGCCGCCAGCTTGCGAATCGCGCCTCCATCGGCAGGAAGCTGCTCAAGCAGCTGTGCGGCAGTGCGATGCAAGATTGGATGAACCACGTCAGGCGCAATCTCCGCCAGCGGCGCCAGCACGAAGGCCCGCCGTTGCATGGCTGGATGCGGGATAGTGAGGTCGGCAGAATTGATCACCTCATCCCCGAAGAGCAGGATGTCGATGTCGACCGTACGCGGACCCTTGGATTGAGTTCGCTCCCGGCCCATGGCGCGCTCAAGCTCGAGAATGCCGCGCAGGAGCTCTTCAGCAGGAGTTTCGGTTTCCATTCGTACGATACAGTTCACATACCATGGCTGCTCACTGTGCACCTCCACCGGCTCGGTCTCATAGAAAGATGAGACCTGTTGCACTGTTCCCACTTTGGTCAGCCGGCGAATCGCATCGGTGAGAGTCTCCTGGCGGTTACCCAGATTTGCGCCGAGCGATAGATACACAGTGGTCATGGTCCAGTACGCGTCTCGTCCTGCATTGTACTGGCCGGGAGTGCAATGCCCAGAATTTGAGCAGGTCCGTTACGTCAGTTACGTGGTCAGTGGCAGCAAACTCCGGTAACTTCTTGGCATGGCTTTACAAGCGCTCCTCCTCAGCCGAGACCCTGAAGCTCAGCGCACTGTCCGCCGGGTTCTTGATTCCGCCAACATTGATCTTGACGTGGCCAACAGCCACGATCAGGCGCGTTTGGCGCTTTCACGCCGTAAATACGACACATTTCTCGTTGATTGCGATGACATGCCCCAGGGCCCAGCCGTTTTGAAAGAGCTGCGCCAGGGCAAGTCCAACCGCAGCTGCATTGTCTTTGCCATCGTGAACGCGCGGACCACGGTGCAGCAGGCCTTTGAGCTGGGAGCTAACTTCGTCCTGGACAAGCCAATTTCGATCGAACGCGCCACTCGAAGTGTGCGTGCGGCGCAGGGACTCATTCTTCGTGAGCGCCGCCGTTATCACCGGCACCTTGTGCGCGCTACCGGCGCAATCCTGGTGGACTCCGGCTCGGAACTGCCGGTGAGCATCACCAATATCAGCTGCGGAGGAATTTCCATTGAATGCAGCCGCCGACTCGATGAAGGCGGAGCCGCGCGGGTGAAGTTTCACCTGCCCGGGACACGACGCTCACTGGAAGTGAAAGGTGAAGTGATCTGGTCCACGCCGGAAGGGAAATCGGGAATCCGTTTTCAGGTGCTGCCGGTGGAAGTGAAGAAGGAGCTGGACGCCTGGCTGGATCGTCGCGCCCTGCCACTGAACGGCGCAATGTTCATCAACGCAACTGTGTAATCAGGCTTCGCCGAGCCGGGGCGTCGCGATGGCGAGTTCCGGCATGGACTTTTCTTCCTGGGTGACGTCAGTCGTTTCTTCCCACAAAGAGCGGTCTTTGAGCAGTCGCGAAACCAGCGCCGTGTGCATGGCATGGCCGGCGCGCTCAGCGACGATGCGTCCGATGATCTGCTTGCCGAGCAGTGCAAGATCGCCGATCAGATCGAGGATTTTGTGGCGTACGAACTCGTCGTCGAAGCGGAGCGGACCGTTCTTAACGCCGTTCTCCGTGACCACGATGACATTTTCTTCCGTGGCCCCGCGGATCAGACCCATGTTGCGCATGGCCTGCTCTTCACGGAGGAAGCCAAACGTGCGCGCCGGCGCGATCTCGCGGCGATAGAGATCGCGCGATAGATCCACTTCAAACGAAAGCTCGCCAATCGGCTGCGCGAAATTGATGTGGTAAGAGACTGCATAGCCCGGCGCGGGATAGGCGGCAATGAACTTGTTGCCATCGCGAACTTCGATTTCCCGCTTGATTCTCAGATATGTGCGCTTGCGGCGCTGCTGCCGTAATCCAGCCTGGAGGACCAGGTCAACGAAGGGTTTTGCACTGCCATCGAGAATGGGCAGCTCGAGATTGTCGAGCTCGACCACCGCATTGTCCAGACCGATCCCGATGAAGGCGCTGAGCAGATGTTCCGTGGTGGAGATCAGAACGCCCTTCTTCTGCAGGCTGGTGGCATAGCTGACTTTGGCAACGTTGCGGCCGATGGCTTCAATCTCAAAGCCATCGAGATCTGAGCGGCGAAACACGATCCCCGTGCCTGCGGGTGCAGGCAGGATGCGCAATCTCACCGGAGCTCCGCTATGCAATCCCACACCGCGGCACTCTACGGGGGTACGAACTGTTTGTTCGAAAGGCAAGTGGTTTATTGCTGAATAGATTACACCCGAGGTTAAGAGGGCTGCTGTTGTATTTTAGCCACATACTGTGGCCACAGCAGCAGCTTACTTTTTGCGGGTTTCTTCGTGCTTGACCAGGACGGGCGTGAAATAGGAATCGGGCGGGCGCTGGTTGTAAGTGATGCTGGTGAGGTACTGCTGGCGCGCGATCAGGCCGTTGTGCATGATGACGGTGCTGTAAGGGGTGTTTACTCCCTGCACGACGCGCCAATTATCAAAGATTTCTTCTTCCTCGTCGCGGTCACGGGTTTGGGGATCGCGGAGGGTGAATCGCTTGGAGACGGGAAGGTGCGTATCCGGCGCGATCAGGATACTTACCGCTTCGTTTTGCGGGTTGATTACAGTAATGCGCTCGGTCATCTTGTTATCGGCAAGAGTTGGCCCTTCGTCGAGCAGGAGCGTTCCTGGCTGGTTGATCCATTCGCGCAGGATGCGATCCAACGCATAATGCCGCCGGACCAGGGCAAGGCGGACATTGTCGTCTTTTTTCGGATCCAGTTCATGGGCACCGCGGAACGTGACCTCAGTGACTTTGTCGCCGATGTAGAGATCGACGATGTCACGTTCCTGTGTGAGCTCATAGCGGTCTTTGTCAGGCCACTGCCAGTAGCGAAAGAAGACGGCGCCGCCCACCAAGGCTTCATTGTGAAAGCGGCCGTAGCGGCCCTGACTGTAGGAATCGTGGAGAGTGAGGTAGGCCTGGCCGCCAAGTGCCTGGATCATCTGGTTGAGCGCGGTCCGTGCCTTTTGTTCGTTGGATTGGGCTTCCTGGCCGGTGTTGGCCGAAGGAGGAGCGGGCTGGACAGTCTGCTGCGCGGACGCCACTCCAACGGCGAGCAAAAGCGATAGAAAAATTCTCATCTGCAGGTTGTTATGTACCATTGGATGCGGCCGGAAGCTGAACTGCTGCTTAGCCAACAAGCACCGCGCCTCCGTTCACGTTGACGATCTCCCCAGTAATAAAGCCCGCGTACGGAGTGCACAAGAATAGCACGGTGCCGGCAATCTCCTCCGGCGTGCCGACGCGGCCAAGAGGAATGGTGTTAAAAATCTTCCGGCTGGTTTCAGCATCGCGCAGCGCCGGCGCTGCCATATCTGTTTCCACCCAACCCGGCGCTACACAATTCACATAGATACGGTCGCGGGCCAGTTCTGTAGAGAGCCCCTTGACCATGCTGATGATCGCCCCTTTGCTCGCGGCGTAGTCGCAATGGAAAGCTTCTCCACGCTGGCCGGCGGTAGAGCTGATCAGTACGATATGTCCGCCGTGCCCCTGCTTCTTCATTTGGGCAACACCGTATTTCACCAGACCGAAAAGACTGTCCACATTGATGGCAAGGGTAGAACGCCACTGCTCGTCGGCCATGCGATCAATCGGCACGTCCTGAGACGGCCAGACCCCGTGATTGCCAACCAGAATGTCAATGTGGCCAAAGCGATCGACGGCGGCTTCGATGAGGGCACGCGCAGACTCAGGCGAATCCAGCTCCGCGGGGACAGCGGCTACACAATGGGCGCCTCCACATTCGGCTTCCAGCTTGTGTGCGGCTTCGGCGGCACGCTGATAGTTGAAAAGCACCCGCGCTCCAGCCCGGCACAAGAGCTTCACGCAGGCAGCGCCAATTCCACGGGAACCACCGGTCACAACGGCGACACGACCCTCCAGCGAGAGAGCGACTCCCTGAGCAGACATGAGTCAACGATACGAGACGATGGAAGAGCTGCGCAACTTACGCCGGCGCGCTGACGGATTTAGGGAAAACCGCTACGGGTTCTTTTTGCCGGCAGCGCGTACCTTCTTTAGATTGCCCTGCTCAGCAGCCCTGACGAAATCAGGATCAGCGCCCAGGTGAGCGGCAGGTTCAACCAGCGTGAAGGACACCCGCAGGTTGCAGCGGCGGCAGTGGGGAAAGACTTCGCCTTCGCAGGCAAAGACTTCATGGGGCATGCGGTGTTGATAGTGCGTCACACCGTAAATGCCGGTCATAGGGACGAGCTCACCAGGTCTGAAAGGCCCTTTTTCCATTGTCCGCGATCCGAGGCCCAGGGTAACCAAAAGCGGGATCAAAAAGCAGGGACTAACGGCATGATAAGAACGATTCTGTACTCAATCAATGGCCCGAATTACGTAACCCAGCCCCCTTCTAAAACATTCCGCAGCATGAAATATGAGCCGAGAAGACTTAATAGCCTAGTCGTGTGAGTAAGCCGCCATGGGATGCTGCCGCAGCCATTTCCGCGCCTGGTCCACCAGAGTGAGGAAGAGCCTGCGCGAATGCTGGTCAGTTTTGTAGTCTTTTTCCGGATGCCACTGGACGGCGACCACATACTGCTCAGGTGAGGTGCCCTCAAGGGCCTCAATAATGCCGTCGTCACTCGAACGCGCTACAACCTTGAGGCCATCGCCGGGAACATCTGCTGCCTGATGATGGCTGGAGTTCACCGGTATAGAATTGCGACCGGAGAGATTGATAGAGTGCGCCAGGATCGAGTCAGGCTCGATCGTCACCGGGTGGGTAGAGCCCTTTTCCGGCTGGTGATTGACCATGGTGCTGATGTGCTGGAGCAAAGTACCGCTGCGCCAGACATTCAGGGACTGAAGTCCGTAACAAATGGCCAGCACGGGTTTGCGCAGGTTGAAGGCATCCTGCAGAAGTAACTCGTCCACGGTTTCCCGGGCTTCGTCAGGTGGGGCGTTCTTCCCGTGAGGTTTGGCCCCGAACCTCGCTGGATCAATATCAGCCCTGCTCCCGCTTAATACCACCGCCGCGCAGCCGGTGATCAGCCGCGCCACCTCCTGTGGTGTTGACGAGAGCTGAATCACCACTGGATCGCCACCCGCATCTTCCACTGCGTGCAGGTAAGCAGGGACGGCACGAGCGCTGTACTCAAAATCGTAAGAGCACGGCTCGGTGATGGCTATTTTGGGCTTGAGGGCTGCTTTATCGCTCAACTTGTTCCACCTTTACCTGGCTGGTTCCTGCCCAGGCTGATTCCCCCTGAGATCGGGAACGTCCGCATGGGCATAATACAGGGAAGCTATAGCCTCACGCGCGCGGGCGGTAAGCGCTTCCGTGTCGCGGACGGTCATGCCCGTGGTTGGAATGGGATCGCCCACCCAGAGCTGCACGGGCCGGGGCTTGATATGCCAGGTGTTCATTCGCAAAATTTCGTAGGTTCCAATGAGCGCCATGGGAATTACGTCTGTCTGCGCCTTGATGGCGGCAAAGAACGCGCCACCCATGAAGGGCTGAAGCTGACCGGTCTCGGAGCGTCCGCCTTCGGGGAATACCACCAGCGGCATATTGTTCTGCACAGCCTTGACCGCAAGAGTGAGGCTGCGAATGGAAGCCTTGGGATTCTCCAGTACCACGGGAATCTGCCCGGACCGTTTCAAATGCCAGCCCATGAAGGGATAGCGGAAGAGCTCTTTCTTGGCGAGGATACGGAACTGAAATGGCAGATGCACGTAGAGTACGGGGATATCGAGCGCAGACAGATGGTTGACCACGTACACGTGAGAGCGCGAGGTGTCCACCTTTTCCAGCCCGAACACCTGCGCCGGCACGCCGATCGTCCCCAGAATCATGCGCGACCAGGACCGCGCGAAGCCGTGCTGGATCTCACCATCCTTATCGAAGAGAGAGGAGATGAGTGAAAGCGAGCCGAGGATGATGGTGTACAGCCAGATGAGCGGATCGAAAATGAAGTAAGAGCGCAGGCGTGACAGGAAATGAGGCAGACCGCCCTCCTGCTCGCTCGTCTGAGTCTGGAGTTGCGTCTGCTCAGCCATGGCGTACCGCACCCTGACGCGCCGGCTCGGCGGAGAGAACTCTCAGCGCTTCGCCCACAATGTAGATGGAGCCGGTGATTACGATCACTCCGTTGCTGCCAGCCTGGCCGCGTGCGCGTTCCAGCGCCGATGAGACGTTTGACGATTCAACCAAGGTTGCACCGGTGTGCTGCGTGGCCTCTTTCAATTCGGCCGGAGTTGCGGCGCGTGGGTTGTCAGCCTGCACGAGCATCACGCGTTCGGCCAGGGGGAAGAGAATGCCGGCGATTTCTGAAATGGCTTTGTCGCGCATGGCGCCGAAGACGAAGATAAGCGGCCGGTCGCCGTAGCGCTCGGAGAGCGTGGATCGCAATGCCCAGGCGCCTGCGGGGTTGTGAGCGACATCGAGCACAATCTCGGGCAAGCCGTTCTCGCCCGCGATTACCTGGAAGCGCGCCGGCCACTGCGTTTCCCGCACGCCTTGTTCAATGTGACGAGGCAGAATGCGCAAACCAAACTGGTTGAGCTCCTGCGCCGTGGTGATTGCCAGCGCAAGGTTGCGGAATTGATGGCGGCCCGCGAGCGGAGGAGTAATGGTGATCTCCTCTCCTCCAACAGCGATCGGGAAGGCTTCCGCAGGGGACGAACCGCCATGCCGGTGCCCGTTGTGCGCGGCAGGCGTGAGCGGCGGCATGTATTGCACAGCGCTTACCGGACGCGCGTTGCGAGCCATGATCTCTTTGCCCAGCGTGTCATTCACCTTGGGATGCTGCGGCAGCAGGACTACTGTCCCATTCGGGCGGATGATGCCGGCCTTTTCACGCGCGATCTCCGGTAGCGTGTTGCCGAGAAATTTCTGGTGATCGAAATCGATGTCAGTGATGACGCTGATTGCGGGCTCAGCGATGTTCGTCGCATCGAGCCGGCCGCCCATGCCGACTTCAAGCACGGCAAGCTCCACGCCCACGCTGGCGAAGTACTCGAACATCATTGCTGTGAGCACTTCAAAGAAGCTTGGATACCAGGGGAGAGCTTTGCTGACTACGAGCTCCTGGGCCACGTGGTCCACACGCTCATAGATCAGCGCAAATTCTGCGTTGCTGATGGGCTCGCCGTTGACGCGGATACGCTCATTCACACGCACGAGATGCGGTGAGGTATAGAGCCCAGTGCGATAGCCGGCGGCCTGAACAATACTGGCCAGCGTGGCTGCGGTGGAACCTTTGCCGTTGGTGCCGGCGATGAGCACGCTCTGGAGTCTCCGCTCGGGATGGCCCATTGCCGCAGAAAGCGCGCGCATGTGCTCAAGATCAAATTTGCGATGGGTGGCGAGCTCATGTCCGAGGGCGATGAGCCTTTCCACTGCGTTCTCGTAGGTGATGGCCACGGCTACCCGGCCTTCGGCATCATGAAATCAAGCGCGCGTGAGATGTAGTTCTTCATCTCCTTGCGGTGCACCACCGCATCCAGCATGCCGTGCTGAAGAAGGAATTCGCTGCGCTGGAAGCCTTCCGGCAGCTTCTGGCGGATGGTCTGCTCGATGACGCGCGGGCCGGCAAAGCCGATGAGCGCGCCTGGCTCGGCGATGTTGAGGTCGCCCAGCATGGCGTATGAGGCGGTGACGCCGCCGGTGGTGGGATCCGTCAAGACAGAGATGTAAGGCACCTTGGCGGAGTCAAGTCGCGCGAGCGCGGCCGAAATCTTGGCCATCTGCATCAGGCTTACGACGCCTTCCATCATGCGGGCGCCTCCGGAGGCGGAAACCACGATCACGGGCTTGCGCTCTTTCAGGCCGCGCTCAATGACGCGCGTGATCGCCTCGCCGACTACCGCACCCATGCTGCCGCCAATGAAAGAATACTCCATAGCGCTCACCACTACAGGGCGTCCGTTGAGCGTGCCGCTGGCATTGATGATGGCGTCTTTAAGTCCGGTGTTCTGCTGGCTGGCCTGGAGACGAGTTTTGTAAGGACGAGTGTCAGTAAAGTTCAGGGGATCGGTGGAGGCCAGTTCGCCGTCGAAGGTCTCGATGCTGTCCTCATCGAGCAGCAGCATCAGGCGCGTGGGCGCGTCAATGCGGAAGTGGTAATTGCACTTGGGGCAGACGTTAAAGTTTTCTTCCAGGTCTTTCTTCCAGATGATCTGGCGGCAGCCGTCACACTTGACCCACAGCCCTTCTGTACGCACACGCTTGTCTTCTGACGCCTGGAGCTCGCCGGATTCCCGCTTAAACCACGCCAACTTGAATTCCCTTTCTAGTACTCAATACCGCGTTGGGCGAGCACGCCTTTTTCGTAGGCATGCTTCACCTGCTTCATTTCCGTGACCGTATCGGCCAGTTCAATGATTGTCGGATGCGCATTCCGGCCCGTCAAGATTACGTGCACCCGCTCCGGTTTACGCTTCAGGGTCTCGGCTACTTTGGCCGGATCAAGCATGCCGTAGCTGATGGCGTAATTGATTTCGTCGAGGATCACCAGGTCCCACTGGCCGGACATGATGGCCTGCTCGGCCTCTTTCCAGGCATCTTCGACCATGCGGATGTCTTCAGGATCGGTCTCTGCGCCGCCCACCTTAACAAAGCCGCGGCCCATCTGCTTCATGACGAAGTTGTCGCCGAAGGCCTTCACGGCATCGAGTTCGCCATAATGCCATGAGCCCTTGAGGAACTGCAGCATCAGGACTTTCATGCCGTTGCCGACCGCGCGCAGGGCCGTGCCCATGGCAGCGGTGGTCTTCCCCTTGCCTGGGCCGGTATTCACGATGATGAGGCCACGATGGACGTCGGTCATTGTTTAAGCCTTAGCTGTTTAGCGAAGCATTCAGCAATCAGCAGTCAGCACTCAGCCCCTGAACAGTACACAAGATCGAGCGCTGAAACTGAGTTCCGCGTGAGATCGAACTAATGTGTAGCATTCAACCTGTTCGCGGTGAGCACCTACAATGTTCAGGGGCTGAATGCTGAGCGCTGACTGCTGAGTGCTACTTCCGAAGCCAAACCTAGAATTATATTGATGGGCCACGACATGGAGCAAACCAGCCAAGAGCAACGCGTATTCGTGCTGACGGGAGCGGGCATCAGCGCGGAGAGCGGCATACCCACGTTCCAGGGCACCAACTGGCGTGGCCGCAGCCATTACGACTTGGCCAATATCGACGCATGGAATGCCGATCCGGCGCTGGTGTGGGATTACTACTCGGAGCGGCGGCGACGCGCAAGGGACGCCAAGCCGAACGCGGCGCATTTTGCACTGGCGGAGTTTGAGCGGTCGGTTGATCCGGATCGGCTTTTTCTCTGCACGCAAAACGTAGATAACCTGCACGAGGCGGCGGGGTCAGAGAATCTGGTCCACATCCATGGCCGGCTGTTCGAAACGCGTTGTGCGGAAGAGTGCGGACGGCCTAGTTTTCACGATACGAAGGACTATCAGGCGGAGAATCTGCCACGCTGTGAATGCGGTGCGCTGCAGAGGCCGGATGTGGTCTGGTTCGGCGAGCAACCATATGAGCTGGATCGCGTGTTTCGCGAGTTGGAGGCATGCGACGTGTTCGTTGCGGTGGGTACGTCGGGGAATGTGCAGCCGGTGGCGGGATTTGTGGCGCAGCTCAAAGCGAGGAGGAAGCCGGCGCGGACAGTCTTCATCGGTTTAGAGCGGCCGACGAATGCGGGGTATTTCGATGAGATTTATCTGGGGCCGGCGACGGTGAAGCTGGCGGAAGCGTTGAAAAAACACCTTTGAGACGCACAGGAATGGAGGAAGCGGAGGGATTGAGTTGTCGTTCTGTGCGCCGCAGCTCCAGAAGAATCGAGCCCCGACATGTTGTGATCACGGCTCACGCGAAGCGGCAGCGGAGCCGGTCCCTCGTCGCGCTCGCCTCGCCAGCTCGGCTACGCACTCGCTCGGGATGGATCCTTCAGAGGGATGCACTTACGCCGGGAGCGAGACTTACGCGGAGGGCAGTCGCTTTCAGAGCAGCAGAACCTCCGTGTCCTCTGTTCCTCT
>JBAIYI010000718.1:0-2989 GCA_037915955.1 Terriglobales bacterium | reverse complement strand
CGCGCTGCGTCGCATCGCGTTTGGGACAGATTTTTCGGTGTCTTGTTATGAAAGTGCGATTGCGCGGGTGGCTGCTCTTCCTTTGCAGCGATTTTTGGAAGCTGGCGTCTGCGAGCCAAATCGACGGGAAGGGCAGGTAACACACCTGTTCTGAAAAATTAACGGGATTGTGAATCACTGGCGGAGCTGGCGAACTCGCCTGCCAAGGAGTCTGCTCGCAATGACCTCCGCGGAAAAAAGATTACTGCTGCCTACGCTTCCGGAATTCCTCCGCGTATTGCCGACTACTACCGGCTTAATTGACCCGACAATGACTGTTCTGTTCGCAATCAGGCCAGCCTGTGCGGTCCGGTTATGGGATGGCTATCGCTATGCGCGCGATCGAGATGCCGTCTGGCTTCCTTGCCGCCTCTGCAAGAGAGATAACGAATAAGGCGGAGGATGCGTATGCAGAAGTTGATTGTTCTTGCGCTGAATGACCCGCCTCCTCCCGGATTGAGTGAGGCGTTGAGGACCTATGGCTGTGAGACGCTGGTGGCCACTTCCGAGGCGCGTCTCCTGGAGTCCGTAGACCGGTTCTCGCCCGAGTGCACCGTGGTACTCACCCCTGTTTCCATGGATCCGGAGGCAACTCGCATTGCTGGTCGTGTGAGGAGCATTGACCATACCTGCCCTCTTCTTATTATGACCTCGGACATTTCAGCATCCGCGGCAATTTGCGCGATGCGCGCGGGAGCGAGCGACATGCTGGAGCGGGACGCGCCGCGCGAAAAAATTGTCGCCTGCCTGAAATCCCTGACCAGCCGGCATTCTGACCGGCCAAAATCCAGGGCCACCGAGAACGGCCTGCTCGACGGGTATCGGCTTGCCGGGACCGGAGTCCGCATGCAGCAGATCAGGACGCAGATCGGCCGGATAGCCTCTGCCGATGTAAACGTCTTGATCACAGGAGAAACGGGCACAGGCAAAGAGCTGGTTGCACACTTAATCCACACGAACAGCCGCCGCAGCGCGCGGCCTTTTGTTGCCCTCAACTGTGCTGCTGTGCCGGACACGCTGCTGGAAAGCGAGTTGTTCGGGCATGAGCGCGGTGCCTTCACCGGCGCCGAAGTTGCCCGCGACGGCAAACTGCAACATGCTTCCGGAGGTACCCTTTTCCTGGATGAAGTCGGAGACATGTCCCTGATAGCGCAGGCCAAGATACTGCGTGCCGTGGAAAGCCGCGTGGTGCAGAGGCTGGGCAGCAATCAGGATACGCCGGTTCAGGTCCGGCTCCTTGCCGCCACCAACCAGAAACTCGAAATGCTTACCCAGGAAAGAAAGTTCCGGGAAGACCTTTATTTCCGGCTCAACGTAGTCCGGTTAGAGCTTCCTGCGTTGCGCGACCGCCTGGAGGATATCCCGGAATTGGTGGAGCATACCATCAGAGACCTGCAACAACGGCATCGGGGGGCGGTGCGCCGGGTGGAAGATGACCTGATCCGCAGGTTGCAGGCATATCACTGGCCTGGCAATGTGCGCGAACTGCGCAATGTGCTGGAATCCATGATGGTGCTGTCTTCGTCCCGCTCAATCGGGGTTTCTGATTTGCCTTCGCATGTGAAGCACGCTGTCCGGTCCTCCAGCCCGGAATATGGAGACGAGCGATCCAGAATTATCGGCGCGCTTACTTCGGCTGACTGGAATCGGAACAAGGCGGCGGAGATCTTGTGCTGCTCGCGCATGACTTTATATCGCAAGATGGTGAAGTACTCCATTGCGTGAACCCGCTGTCTGCTCATTGTGATAATGCGGGCCCGTAACAAAACGTAACAGCCGGCCTTGTTACATCGCCCCTGGCGATCGTGCTTTCCTCTTACAAATCAGTATGTTTGGCGGGAATTCTTTTGGCCCGGCTCGTGCTGTTTTCGTCGTTGACCATATGACGGGGTCGCCCAACATATTTGCCGATCTCCGCCCCACGCCGGCGAACCATTTCAAATTGTGTTTTTACGGTTCGGTGTTGCACGCCATCCAGCAGGTGGGACGCGCCCTGGGATCGCTGGAAGCGGCATTCTCCCAATTCCCATTTCTTGCCGGCTATAACAACGAACTCGCCTCGCGCGGGATGGCGGGAAAATCGTTGAATGATGCCTGCGCTCTGTGGAGCGCGGCGCTTGCGCAGTGGGAGTCAGCCGCGCCCGGACACTTGCCTCTGCGTGCTCTGTGCCAGGCGGCCGGCCTTGACTCCATGACCCTGGCAATTCTGATGACAGTCGGCTTTGTGGAAGAAGACGCCCGTTTCGGCTTCATGTTTGAGTATCTTCAGGGCATCGTGAACCAGCCGCGCCCTACTCAGGGACTGCTGCATTCCTGGTTTGGCCCCGAAGATGTTGTGCGCTCCGCGATCCGAAGGATGCAGGAAATCGGACTCGTGCAGGTGGTCAACGCTGAAGTGCCTCGCTCCGGGCGCGCCCTGCAGGTTCCTACGCTGTTATGGGACGCGATCCGCGGAGAGCGTCATGCCAGGCTCGGCTCCTGGGCGCGCTATCGTCCTGCTGAAGAATTGCTGCCGCTCCATGAACTGATACTGCCGCCGGAAGTCGCACAGCAGGCCGCGGCGCTGCCTCCGCTGTTTGCCTCCGGCGAAGTGGGCACGCTCATTGTGCGCGGGCCGCAACGCAATGGACGCCGCACCCTGATCGGCGCTATTGCCTCGGCGCTGGGGCGGACCGTGCTGGAAGTGAGTGGTCTGGAAAAGCCTGAAGATGAGCGGTGGAAGCTGATTGGGCCCATGGCGACTCTGTTGCACGCAATGCCGGTGATCGTGCTCGAGCCCGGCCCGGGCGAAACCATTCCCTTGCCGGAATTCGACGGCTTTTTCGGCCCGATCGGATTGGTGCTGGACAAGCGCGGCGGAGTACAGGGGCCTGCCGTTGAACGCGCCTTCACCATGGCGTTGAAGATGCCGGACATTGAGACGCGCCGCCTGCACTGGCAGCAGTCTCTG
>JBAIYI010000248.1:0-2729 GCA_037915955.1 Terriglobales bacterium | reverse complement strand
CATCGGGGAACAACGCTAGCTGTTTACTTTCTTATCAATGTTTAGAACCCGGGCCGAGAGACTTAGTTGGCAAGGTTTGCGTTCAGAAAGGTAAAGGTAAGTACGTTTTGGCTGAGAGAGGATGTGCTCCAGGGGTCGGGCATTTACCATCTGCGCTCTACTGCGTTCCCCTGCCCCGCCGGAGTGGCCTGACGTGCTCTTCTCAAAATTTCCATGCGCATTCTTTTTGTTTTCCTGCTTCTGCTGTTGGTCGGATGTGTGGTGCTGTTCAGCATGTCGGCCACGCCTGTTATCACCCTTCCTGCGTCGATCACGGCCATTGGCCAGTCGACGCCGGTCAGCTTCCAGGTGAGCGACCCTCATGGTGTCCGCAAGGTTGCTCTGGCTGTCGAACAGGATGGCCAGGTTTTTCCCGCGGGCGAAGCCACGCAGCCCTCACGCCGCATTCGCTGGCAGAAGAATGTCCCGGACGGATCATGGAAGTTCAATGCGGGCGCAAAGTCCATCCCGCAGCTGAAGGACGGCAAGGCGAAGCTGATTGTGGAAGCCACGTCGAATGACTTTCGCGGCAAGACGGCGCGGGTTGAGCGCGAAGTGATGGTCGTGACCCGGCCGCCGATGGTCAGCGTGGATTCTGACCAGCATTACCTGTATCTCGGCATGGCTGATCTGGTGACCTTTACTCCGTCGGGCTACTGGACGGACGCGGGCGTTCGCGTGGGCGAGCAGCGCTTCCGCTCCTGGCCCATGCCCGGCGGCAAGCCCGGATATTTCTCCCTGTTCGCCTATTCGTGGAACACGCCGGCAGGCACTTCGCCGCTGGTCTTCGCCGCAAATCCTGGAAGCGAAGTGACGGGCTCAATGATTTACCAGTTCCCCAAACGCGAGCAGCCGAAATATCGCACACGCGATTTGCCGATCGAAGACTCCTTCATGCAGAAGGTCGTCAACGAACTCGATCCCAGCGGCTCGGGCGACATGGTGGAGCGCTTTGTGAAGATCAACAGCGAGATGCGCAAGGCCAACAACAAAACTCTGGCTGAGCTTCGCTTCAAGACCGAACCGAAGTTCCTGTGGTCGCAACCGTTCCTGCAGCAGCCCAACTCAAAGGTTGAGGCCAATTTTGCCGATGTCCGGAACTACATTTACAAAGGCAGGAAGATCGACCAGCAGGTCCATCTGGGCTACGACCTCTCAATCACGCAGCACGTGGGCGTGCAGGCGACGAACGACGGCAAAGTGGTTTACGCGGCGCCGCTCGGCATTTATGGCAACTGTATTGTGGTGGACCACGGTTACGGACTGCAGTCGATCTACGGCCACCTGAGTGAGATTGACGTGCATGAAGGTGACATGGTGAAGCGCGGCCAGGTTATGGGCAAGAGCGGCATGACCGGCATGGCCGGCGGTGACCATATCCATTTCAGCATGCAGCTTGAAGGAATTCAGATTGATCCAAAGGAATGGTGGGACGCGCATTGGATCAAAGACCACATTGCCAAGCGCGTTGATCTGCCCGGGTTTGGGGGATAACGCGTCGGCGGCTGGCGCTTCGCGGGGTGCGCACATCCAGCAGAGATTCGAGCGGCGCTTCGAGTCTACGCTGAAGCGCCGTGTCCTTCCGCTTCCAGGGTCTGGAGTTTCGTCATGATGCGGGCCGTAAAGCGGTCGATAAAATCCACCACGGTCTTGATCTGCTCCGGCTGTTCGTCGGCCCTGGCTGCGGCTTTAAAAGTAAATTGCATGATTGCCTGACTGTCTTGCATCGGGGGTACTCCATTTCTCGGGGTCCGTTCTGTTGCGCTCAACTTAGCTGGAGTATAGATGCGCGAGCCAGGCACTTTGAGTGATAAATATCACCTTCAGCCGCCACGGAAGGTCATGTACCCAGGCGATGTCTCTCAGGACAGCAACTTCTTCTCCACATCCTGGGCCGCCTGCTCCAGGCTCTTGAGCGTGCCCAGATCGCGCCAGTAATATCCGTCGACGCGAAAGCCGGAGATTTTCTCTCCTGCGGCGGCAAGGCGCAGATACACGTCAATGATGGAAAAAACGCCTTCTTCGCTGATCAGGTTGAGCAGCCGCGGTGAGATCACATGAATGCCGGAGAAAGCAAACGCCTGCTGGATTTTCGATGGTCGCGCGACTTCCGGCTCGCCATCCTGGCCTTTGCGCCGTCCGCTCAGCAGCATTCGATCGTCGAACAGCAGGTACCGCGACGTTTCACGATCCTGCAGCGCCAGCGTTGCCAGGGCTCCGCTCACGTGGTGAGCGTCAACCATACGGCCAAGGTCGATGTTGCTGAGCACGTCCACGTTGTGCAGCAGGAAGGGCTCGGGCGTGTCCTGGAAAAACCAGCCGGCCTTCTTCAGTCCGCCGCCGGTATCCAGCAGAACATCTTCGCGCGAGACCTCGATCTTCATGCCGAAATTCCTGTGCTCGCCCAGGTACTCGACTATTCGTTCCGCGAAGTGATGCGCGTTCACGATCACTTCCTTGATGCCATATTCGCGCAAACGGAGCAGCGTAATTTCCAGCAGTGTGTGCCCGTGGATTTCCACCAGAGCTTTCGGTCGATCGTTGGTCAGCGGACGCAGCCGCGTGCCCAGCCCCGCTGCCAACACCATGGCCTTCATCGGCCCATCTTCTCCAGTTCCAGATGGCGCAGTTCCACATTGATGCTGTTACGGGCGCGCAGGTGTTTGGTCAACTGCTCGGCCAGGTAAACC
>JBAIYI010000898.1:0-4843 GCA_037915955.1 Terriglobales bacterium | reverse complement strand
TTCAGGATGGGTGGCGAATCAATGATTACCATTCGGAAAGTTTCTGACGCCCAACCGATAAATTCCTTCCAGGCTGATGTTGAAAACAATTCCGACGGCGACGCTGTGGTCTCGCCGGCTGGCAGGACGTAAAGATTCGGCACATCCGTGCGAACGATTGCGGACTGGCAGGATGCGTGGGACTCAAGTATGCCAGCCAGCCCCTCTGAATCTGGATCGCCGACAAGCTGGGAAAGTCCTCGGGTGCGCAGGTCGGCGTCGACCAGGAGCACAGGCCAGTTCTGAATATTGGCATAGCACAGAGCCAGGTTGAAGCTGGTGAGCGTCTTACCTTCGCCCGGCGCCGCACTGCTGATGACCAGAGATCGAGTCCCATTCTTTGTTTGCTGCTTCACCAGTCGCGTGCGCAGCGTCCGGTAAGCCTCTACCGCGGCCTGCATGGCCGGATTGTATTGCGTGACCAGGAAAGACTTCTCTTCATTCCGGGGCAGGCGGATGGACCGGCATTTGTCGAGGCGGCCGCTCGCGACAAGGCTGGCGGCATCCTGGCCTTCCTTGAGTGGCTTCAGCAGATGTTTCAGGTCGGCTTCTGTATGTGAAGCGGAACCATTTGAGGTGACCGTTTGCCGCAGGGTTCCGACCAATTCCTGAATATCTACTTCCGGGGGCGCCGGTGATGGCGTCACCGGCTGCAAGCTGCGTGTTTCATTGAAGAATTTGCTCATGAGTTCGCTTCCTGGTTACCTGACAACGGCTCGTCAGAGCTTATTGGCTGAGGTTGCGGCCACGGAGACTTCCGGAGCCTTGGTTGTAGTTTCAGGATGGGCAAAGGACGATTCCACCAGACTCAACTCGTCCGCCGCATCGTGGATGAATTCGGGGCCCAGTTTCTTTACCTGCCGGCGATAGGCAAGAGTTAAGGCGTGGTCGCAGACCGAATTGATCAGCCGCGGAACTCCGGTGGTGACGCGATGGATTTCTTCCAGCGCCGGAGTGGTAAAAGGATTTTCGCTGCGAAGACCCGCCACATGCAGCCGCTCTGCAATATAGGCCCGCGTCTCCACCAGAGTCAGGGCGCGCAGCTTCGATACCACGGAAATGCGCTGCTTCAGAGCCGAGAGCTCCGGCTTCATCAGGAGCGGAAGCAGTTCCGGCTGGCCGCAAAGAATCATCTGCAAGACGTTCACTGGATAGTTATCCAGGTTGAGCAGCAGTCGAACCTCTTCCAGCAGTGCGGGAGAGAGCAGGTGAGCTTCGTCAATGATCACCACCACAGCGCCGTTCCGCCTGTTGGTCATCATCAGGAGCTCGTGCAGAGCTCGCAGACGCGCGGGCTTGGTTGGCCCCGGTGGCGGGACTTCCAACTCGTCAAACAGCATTTCAAAAAGCTCGTCTACGGAAAGAGTCGGGTTGACAACAAATGCAGTGCTGATCGGTCGCTCAGGCGATGCCTCATGCAGCAGAATATGCTGCAGGGAATAGAGCAGTGTGGTCTTACCAGTGCCAATGGGACCGATCGAGACCTGAAGTCCTTTCCGGGTGGCCACGCCTTCTACCATGGCGCGCAGGGTATTGCGATGCGGCTCGGCCAGGTGCAGAAAACGAGGATCGGGCTGCAGCCGGAACGGCTCCTGCTTCAGGCCAAAGAATGCTGAGTACATAATCCGTGTGACCTTCTTCCAAATTCGGTCTTAAGCAAGACAATTGAATCGCAACTCTGTTTCCAAACCCTATGCATTGCAAGCCATTGATCAGAACAGGCTTACATGCAAATCAGCAGTTGGAATCTAAGGTGCGCGGTTATGTACGCAAAAGTTTGCACATAATGCGCCGCTGATTTACTTTCTCGGAAAACTTACTGCACACCCGCCTTCAATGAGCCAATTTCGCCACCTGAAATGGCGCGAGCGCGGCTTGTTGTCAGGCGTTCCGCCAAACCCTCGACGGCGGAAACCATTTGTTCGCAGATTTGCTGGGTCGTGGTTGCGTCCGCAGTGTAAGGATCATCGATAGTGAAGCGGGCTGGGACGCCGAACAGCCCGAGGAACGTTGTTCTTCGAGCAGCGTCCGGGAATTCACGCTCCATTTGGACCATATTCTCCCGGTCCATGACGAGAACCAGGTCGCATTGATCGAGCAGTTGACGAGTAAGACGTGCCGAACGATGCATCGAGAGATCTACATCGAAGTGAGCAGCAATGCGCTGCATCTTTTCCGGTGTGGTCCGGCCCTCGCGATGATAAAACCCGCTGGAGTAGATTTCGGCGTTCGCAATGCGCTCCTTCGCCAGAGCTGCCGCAAATGGGCTGCGGCAAATGTTACCGAGACAAACGAAGGTGATGCGCTTCACTTCATCTCCCTGGATTTTGGCAAGAAGCCTCTTATGGCGCCGCAACCAGGAGTGCTCCTGCTTCCAGGCAACGATCCTGCGGACCACGGGCTCGAATTGTGCCTTTAGGGTTGATGCCAACACCTGACGGGTTACACCAAGATCCTGCCAGTCAAAAAAGTCCCAGCTTTCCTTCCCCGCGAGCGGACGCAGCAAACCAAAAAATGAAAGTAGCCGGGGACGGGACATCAACAGGGGATTGGAGCGGCTGGCCCGGAGGTTAGCCTTGAACCACTCTGCATCTGTCGCGAGATCGCGGGTGTAATAGCCGATCTTATATGTGGGCTGCGGGCCAGGCGCTTCGCCTCGCGCCATCTGCAGCAGCCCCAGCGGAAAATTAACGCCGGCATCAATTGGAAGGGCCAACGAGCCCCAGAGGCGAGGGTTGATTTCCATGAGCCAGTGCTGGCCGTCAGAGTCCATCTTGAATTCCACCATGGCGACTCCGTGCCAGCGCAGCGCTTTCATTAAGTTTTGCGCATCGAGCAGCATCTGGGCGGGCGGAGCGATGGATCTCCGATAAGAGCTTGCGCCGCCGGAGAGCGGAAATTCATGCACGCGTTCATGTGCGAAGTGCCATAGAGGCCTGCCGTGATCGAAAAGGAACTCGATTCCGACTCCGCAACCGGCGACGTACTGCTGTTGCAGGACCGGCGTGAACGGCAGCCAGCGCCGGAGCTGTTCGCATCGCTGCTCTTCTGTCTTTGCGATGACTACCGCCAGGGTGCGCAGTTCGCCATGCATTGCAACCTTGCTGCGCACGGGTTTGAGCACAACGGGGAACTGGTCCAACTCGCCGATTTCCTCCAGCGAGGAGATGAGCCGGCTTCCTGGAACGGGAATTCCCAGATCACGTGCCATGCGGCATGTCGCCTGCTTGTCGAGAGCGATGTCCAGCGAGTCATTGGATGGCAGGATGGCTTTGAGCCGCAAAGGATCTTGTTCGTCGAGCGCCCGCAAACAGAGCAGAGATGCTTCCGTGGCAGGAACGATCAGCTCGTAATTTCGGGTGGCGTCCTGTTCGCGCAGCCAGGCAGCATATGCCTGCCTGTCAGTTGAAGCGGGCTGAATCAGTTTACGAACGGCATAGCGCGAGCGCATGCCCAGCACGCCGGTGGATTCGGCGGCGATGTCCACTTCCACACCTGCGCGGCCCAGGCTCTGCATGCTTTCCAGCGCCGCGCGACTGTGACCGTCAAGAACCAGAACAGGCATGCTACGCTCCTGGCCGGTGCAGCCGCCACGCCATCAGAGCCGGTGTGTCGGCACCTGGAATCCGGGGAAGCTGGTAATGATCGCGGGATGCCCCATTCATGACGAGTCCGGTTTCGGTGGTCAGCGCAGCCGTGTAAAGCTGGCGCGCAAGCCCAGAAGCCCGGCTGTCATACGAACCATTGGGATAGCAGAAGTACTCGACTGGCCGAGCCAGCTTTTCTTCCAGGATCCTCCGGCTTTCCCGGAGTTCGAATTCGAGCTGGTCATCAGAGAGGGTAGTCAAAATCGGATGGCTGAAGCTATGAGACCCGATCGTGACAAGCGCCGGGTCGAGCGATTTGATCTCGTCCCAGCTCATGATGTCAAACGCCTCACGTTCTTCGCGGCTGGCGGTGTAGCACCGGCTAGCCACGCGCAGCACGTCTTCCACACGCCGCCGCTCATGCAGTTTCAGCCCCTTCATCCACGCGACAAAACCCTCCACGGTGTGTGATATCGCCCCGACATTCCGGGCCAGTTCCATCCGGCTCTGGCGACCGAGGTTTCGCAGCCGGCAACGGGCTTCGTGGTTCCAGAGCCAGCGGCCCGAGCCGATGAGCCCTGGGCAGACGAAGAATGTTGCGGGAGTTTTGAGTTTCTTAAGCAAGGGATAGACGACAGTGAGATTGTTACGCAGCCCATCGTCAAAGGTCAGAACGATCTCGTCAGCAGAAGGTGCGCCGTGGCGCTCCAGGCTGCTCAACATCGCGGCCAGAGAGACGATGCGGAAATTTCGCGACAGGTAGGCCAACTGCTCGGAGAAGGCTTCCGCTCCCTGCGATGTGACACCGTGATACATGATGATGCGCGAGCAAGCCTGCCGCTTTGCCATGCGAGCGGAAATGCCAAAATTGAAGGAAATGGCATGCCCGAGTGATTTAAGTTGTTCTGCGACGGCCACGCAATACAACCTCTAGAGTCAGAGAGACAATGATCCGGCATCTTGAATAGCAGTTTCGGTGCCTTTCGGTCCGCTTCTAATCGTAAGCACGGAAGGATAAAGAAAAGCCGCTTAGTGCCATGTTTGCAGGCACTTGGGGAGACCTATTTCAACATGAGGTGTCATGCAAGCTTTCTGCTGAGCGAATAACCTTGCCTGAGATGTGCAACAGTTTTCACTCTGTTCTCTTCGCGAAGCCGTGAGTGCCGGCAAGGTGCTACAAACAAAGCACTTGGCTGGCAAGAGAGAACGGCAGCAGT
>JBAIYI010000538.1:0-4560 GCA_037915955.1 Terriglobales bacterium | reverse complement strand
AGGTGCGCTCGTAGTTCAATGAGAGCGGCTGGTGTGACGGCAATGAGAGTCCGCAACGACAATGTGGCGCGGTGGGAACCGCCGGAGTGGTACGCATGAGCCAACGTGAGCAAAGAATTCCCATGAGACTGGCTGTACGCGTCTGGGGAATGAACAGCACCGGAAAACTTTTCAGTGTTGATGCAGTTACGATTGATGTTACTGCTGTAAGTGCCTGTATCGAGGGCGATCTGCAATTCATCGAGCGCGGAGCTGTGGTGGGAATTGAATGTGGCCGGAGCCGTTCGCGTTTTCGTGTTGCCTGGTCTCGAAATGGACGTATCGGTGTCCACTGTGTGGAGCCCGGCAAGTACATCTGGGGTATTGCGCTCGAACGAAGACTGGAACCCATTGCCCGGGATCTGCAGCCATCCTTGTTCGAATGGTGACCAGTAAGTAGGTGACTGGCCGTCGCACAGCGAATGGCCGGCTTTGGCCGACTTCCCCTCAATTGCACGGCTGAATGTACATTCGCCGCTTTAACTTCACACCACCGTTTCCGGCAACGGCAGCTCCGCTTCTTCCGTTTCCTCCCACTTTGCTTCTTCCGCTTCGGCCAGCTTCTTGATCGTCAGCATCATGCGGCGCTCCATGATGAAGTGCGCGGGATCGAAAAAGATTCTGCTCAGCCGCTCGGGCCCGGTTACGTGCTCCGGCATGATGCTGCGCATAATTAGCCGCGTGGCCTCAGCCGGTTTTGTGGGATCGGCGCCGGGCACAGGCTCCAGGATGAAGTTCCAGCTTCCGTGAGGAGCGTACTCCTGGTCAATTGCCATTTCGCCGTCAGTATGCGGGACGAGCACCAGGGCGCGGCACGGATCAAGACGCGCGATGGTCAGCCGGGCCTGGCCGCCGTAGTGGCTGGGGGCTGCCAGCCAGAGATCGTCGCCCACCTCCCGGTGCTGCCACTCGGGAACCAGACGATAGGTGTTGTGCATCTCGGCGCCAAACACGTTCTCCAGCCATGAATAGCTGTAAAATCCGGCGCGGTCCTGGCCGACCTGCATGATCCACGGCCACACTTTTTCCGGAGCGGCATGGATGGTGATGGCGCGCGTGCACACGCCGAGCGTATCCGGCGTGAGTTCGTCGCCAGGATAGGCGCGCGAGCATTCCTCGGGCGTTGCTCCCCAGAAAAACATCTTCGGCTTGAGCCAGAGCTCGTAAGCAGCCAGGGCCCCGAGTCCGGCAAAGCCCGTGACCAGGAATTTTGCAGCGTTGTTCTTCATGGGAGCCTCCCTTGCCGGCGAAACTGCGTGCCCATGCCAGCCTTGTTTTACTATTTCACTTTGCCGCGGATGGTTGGGTGATTCGAATCACCCACCGCTGTGATTGTGGTGCGGCAACAAAGAACAAAGGAGAGATGTTGAAGCTCTGCCTGGTACTCGCGCTGGTGATGTTCTCCGTGGCCGCGACTTCCGCAGCGCAGCCGAATCCTTCGAAGTCGGCCGGCAAGAAGCATGCGGCCAGCTACGTGGGCTTCGACAAGAACGACTACCCGGGCGACGCGGCGCTCCGCGAACTCCGCAAAACTTTTTCCTTCACCGGCTACTGGCTGAACGCGCCACCCGGAGCAAAAATCTCCTCATGGCTGGGCAAGCGGGCGCTGCTGCGCAGCCAAGGCTTCGGATTCCTGGTGCTGTTCAACGGGAAGACTTATACGCAGCTCAAGAGCGGCCGTCCCGAGCAGATCGGAACCGAAGACGGAGTAGCCGCGGCTTCCCTCGCAAGACGCGAAGGCTTCCCCGCCCGCACCATCATCTTCCTGGACCAGGAGGAAGGAGGACGGCTTCTGCCCGAGCAGCGCGCCTACCTGCATGCGTGGATAGACGCCGTGGTGAGCGCCGGCTTTCGCGCCGGAGTGTACTGCTCCGGAATTGCCGCCCGCGAAGGCAACGGAGCTGAAGTGGTGACCGCCCGCGACATCCGCGACAACGCAGGCAATCGCCAGATCACGTTCTTTGTGGCCAATGACCAGTGTCCGCCATCACCGGGGTGCAGCGTGGATCCGAAGATCACGGTGAAGCAGAGCGGCATTGAATTCGCAGACGTGTGGCAGTACGCGCAGTCGCCGCGTCGCAAGCAGTACACACAAAGCTGCGCAAAAAGCTATGCAGCCGATGGGAAGTGCTACGCAGCGGGACAGACCTTTGTTGATCTAAACGTGGCGAGCTCGGCCGATCCTTCGCAGGGGCGGTAGGCGCGCAGAAACGAGTGTTGGCTCAGGCAAGGTGCACGTTCGGCTCCGCTTCCGGCGCCACCACGCCTTCCGGCAGCGTGCCGCCGTTGTATTCCAGCAGCCGGTTCTTCCATTTGAGGAAGTCGGTAATGGTCTGCGGCTCAATCCGGACCTCCACACGCCGCAGGCTGGCCAGCAGCAGGTTCATCTCCCACATCAGTCCGGCTTCGCCTCGCTGGTTTGTGCGCGCAGGCTTTACCGCCAGTGCAAGTTCGCGGCCCCTGGCTTCGAGCAATCCCCAGCCTTTGGGAAGTTCCGCCGGCGCAACCAGCCCCTTGGGCACGCAATAGAAGCGCTCACAACCCATTCCCTGGGCCGGGTCCTTGCGGAATGGCTTCTCACGGTCGGCGAGAAAATCCGCGCGTGAGATTTTGCATTCCACCAGCACTGACCGGCACTTTCCCTTCCATGCGATCACGTCCGGCGTTTCGCCGCTGGCACAAGATTGTTCGGAAAGCACAATGCCGCAACGGTAGCGGCCGCGGAGCCAGCGTTCAGCCATGGACACGAGCTGGGCGTGAGTCATGACAACTTTTTATCGTGAGCCGGCGGCGTTGGCTAGTATCTTGTGCGATTTCTTTTCCACATTTCCGGCAGCAACTCTGAATCCTGGCGCCCGCCTGTACAATCCAAAGCTTCGGAGGCTAACCGATGCCACTGGTCAGGATCGCCCTCGTCGAGGGGAAGAGTGATGACTACAAGAAAAAGATTTCCGACGCTGTGCACCAGGCCATGGTGGAGACCATAAATGTACCGCCGCTGGATCGCTTCCAGATCATCACCAGCCTCCCGAAGGCCGATTTCATCTACGATCCCAGCTATCTCGACATCTCCAGGTCTGACGATCTGGTGATGATCCAGATCACCCTGAACACTGGCCGGACACTCGAACTGAAGAAGGCGTTCTACAAACGCGTGGTCGAGCTGCTGGCGCAGGAGGTGAAGCTCCGCCCGCAGGATGTCCTCATCAATCTGGTGGAAGTAGCGAAAGAGAACTGGTCGTTCGGGAATGGGATCGCGCAGTACGCGCCATAAATCGCCGCGCGTCTAACTGCTCAATCCAGCAGCGGTTTGCCCCGCTCCTGCACCGCAACAATCAACGGCCCGGTCAGGACTAGCAGGTCGAGATACTCATTCTTGCTGAGCAGCGTGTTCACACTCTGCGCGATGGTCCGCATGATTTCTTCCACGCGCGGCGGCCGAGGCTCGCCCAGCAGTTCGATCCCCAGAACATTGTGGGCCTCGCCGCCGGGCACGGTCATCTGAAACAGGTAAAGCTGACGCACTTCGGAGATCTCGCGCGCAGCTGCCGCGGCCGATTGCAACACCTCGTCAGAGGGAGGTTCCGTGGACGCCATTACGTAAACGTTCATGCCTTCCGGCACGCTCATGCTGGCCAGGCCTGAAGAATCAGGCCGCCCGGGGATCATGCCTTCCGCTAGCGCCAGAAATTCGAACCGGGTAATCCGCCCGCCCATGCGCAGCTTCTGCTGGTCAGGACGATGCAGGTTGATGATCACCGCGCTGATCTCCGTATCCTTGATTGCCTGAAACAGATCGCGCGCCGGCATTTCCACGTACGGAATCTCGGTATTCCAGTCGCGCAGCGCCTCCACGTCAGTGAATACCAACGTGGCCAGCTTTCCGGCGTTGTCGCGGGCCTGAATTATAGCTACCGGAAACTGGCCCTCTTCAAGATCCATGCTTTCGGCTGCCTCAGGTGGAACCTTCTGCACCGGCACAATGAACTTGCACACCAGCAGCTCGTTATAAAGGCGCTGCCAGTTTTCTTCCGACGCGTGCATGGAGACATCATCCATGGCGCGGAGCAAAGCCGCATTGGGAAGCTGGTCGCCTGAGCCGTTTGAGCCGGCCATCTCAGCTCGCTCCGGTTTCAGAGAGGAGCGCGCCCGAGAGTACAAGCTTTGCCAGCTCAGCGAAGTCGCGCGCCAAAACACGATCTGCTTCCACCCGCGGGCTGACCTTTCGGATGGCCGCATGCGCTTTCTGCAGCAACGGGCTGGTTTGCAGCGGAGCCAGGAAATCGATGGCCTGCGCCGACGCGCACGCCTCAATGGCCAGGACGTTGGCGGTGTTCGCCACCACTCTTTTCAGCTTGAGCGCTCCGGCCATGCCCATGGAAACATAATCCTCTTTGTTGCCGGACGTGGTGATCGAATCCACTGAAGCGGGATGCGCCAGCACCTTGTTCTCACTGGCCAGCGCGGCGGCGGTAACCTGCGGCATCATGAAGCCGGAGTTGATGCCTGCGTCTGGCGCGA
>JBAIYI010000092.1:0-2874 GCA_037915955.1 Terriglobales bacterium | reverse complement strand
ACTGACCGGAAGCGTCCCGGGCGTGATCAACGTCCCGGCCAACCGCAAGGTTACCGTTGGCGGTGTATTCCGCTTCTAACCTGATCTAACCCCTCTTCAGCCCACCGGTCCGCCGGTGGGCTTTTTTCTATCCGGCCCAATCTCCAGCTCCGTTTTAAAATGAATGCCATGAGCAGTTCGATCCCCTCCACAGTCCAGGGTCGCCGTTTTCCCATCTATCTGGATAATCACGCCACCACTCCCGTAGATCCGCGCGTTCTGGATGCGATGCTGCCCTTCCTGACCAGCAAGTTCGGCAATGCCGCAAGCCATAGTCACCAGTTTGGCTGGGACGCGGAGGCCGCCGTAAATCTTGCCCGTAAGAATATTGCCACCTTGATCGGAGCCTCTCCCGCCGAGATCGTATTCACCTCAGGCGCCACGGAAAGTGACAATCTCGCTATCAAGGGCGCGGCGGAGACAAATCGGCATAAGGGCAACCACATCATCACGGCGATAACCGAGCACAAAGCTGTACTCGACAGCTGCCGGTACCTTGAGACGCTGGGATTTCGTGTCACCCGGGTCCCGGTGCAGGCCGACGGGCGGATCGAGTTGGACCAACTCAGAGCTGCGATTACTCCTGAAACCACCCTCATCAGCATCATGGCTGCCAACAACGAGATTGGCGTGATCCAGCCGCTTGAGGAGATCGGAAAACTTTGCCGCGAGCGCGGCCTGCTTTTCCATTCCGATGCCGTTCAGGCGCTTGCTCGTATGCCGCTCGACGTGAACAAACTGAATCTCGATCTCGCATCCCTGACAGCCCACAAATGCTACGGTCCAAAAGGCTGTGGCGCTCTCTATGTGCGCAGCGGGATCAAAGTTTCTCCCATGATCCACGGCGGCGGGCATGAGCACGGCCTTCGTTCAGGGACACTCAATGTCCCGGGAATTGTCGGCTTCGGGACAGCCTGTGAGATCGCAGCAAAGGAAATGCCGGAAGAAAGCTGCCGGATCGCCGGATTACGCAATCGTCTTTTGAAGCATCTACAAGCGGAACTGGATGACGTCTCCATAAACGGCAGCCTGGAACATCGCCTGCCCGGGAACTTGAACGTCTGCTTCCGTCATGTGGACGGGGAAACCCTGATGACTGCTGTGAAGCAGGTGGCAGTCTCCAGCGGATCAGCCTGCAGCTCCGACAAAGTCGAACCCTCGCATGTACTCAAGGGTATCGGACTCAGTGACGAAGATGCCGGCTGTTCAATCCGGTTCGGGATCGGCCGCTTCAATACAGAGGCCGAAATCGACTATGTAGGAGCGTGTTTCGCCGAAGCAGTGAAAAAGCTGCGCGAAGTCTCCACCGTCTAAGCCTAAAAGTTTGAGTGCGCAGTTCCGTCTGTGCGCGAACCCAAACCTTCCCTGGCGCATCCCATCCTTGTAGATGGGAAATCCACGCGGCAGTTACCTCGTCCGGCTGCGGCCCCGGTCCGACCATCTCCAACTGAGCCAGAATAGGACGGTGATGGTGCTGGGCCGCGACGGCTTCGTGCATACGGGCACGCGGGAAGGTCTATTCGTCCATCAGACACGACTCCTCTCTTGCTGGGAATACCGCATCAATGGCGTCACACCATTGGCTGTGGCGCTCTCCAATGTGGAACAGCACAACTGGCTTGGTTATTACATTGTCAGCGCACCCGGCGTACCACACGGACCAGCCGATCATGGCAGTGGCAACATGGAAGACAGCTCCGAAGAGACCCTTGAGCTGAAAGTCGCTCGCTTCGCCGGCGATGGTATCCATGAAGACATTGATCTGACCAATTACACGCTCCAGACGATTCGCTTTCAGCTTGAGGTTCTGGTCGATGCCGATTTTGCCGACAGTATTGAAGCCGACTCCTGCACGCGGACCCAGGGTGGCTCCATGCAATGGGAGTGGCGGGGCAGGGTCGCTCCTGATCGCTGGCATCTTCGGTTCGACTACCGTGCAAAAAACGACTACCACCATCAGGACGCTCACGGCCATTCCGAAATCCACCGTGCCGTGACCGTGGAAGTCACCAAAGCCGGTTCCGCTCCGCGCTATAAAGATGGGCGGCTCCTCTTTGACGTTGAACTCGGTCCCGGCAAGTGTTGGCATACCTGCGTCAATATGCTGGCCATGATTGACGGCGCGGATTTACCCCTTCACTATGGCTGCGATTCGTTCGACCCTCAAAACAATGTTTTCGATCGCAAGCGCCAGATCTTTCTCAAGGAAGCTGCGGGCTTTTCCAGCCTGGAAAGCCACACGCTCGCCCCGTTTGTGATGGGCGCTCTTGATCAGGCGCGGGAAGACCTGATGGCCCTGCGCATTTTTGATTTTGATAAGTCTGACCGTGAGTGGACCATGGCTGCCGGCCTGCCGCTCTATATCGCCCTCTTCGGCCGCGACACCCTCACCTCCGCATGGATGTCTGCGCTGGTGGGTTCGGGCATGATGTCCGGCGTGCTCACGGAGCTTGCCAAGTGGCAGGGCACGGAACGCTGCGACTGGCGTGACGAGGATCCCGGTCGCATGATCCATGAAGCCCACACCGGGCCGCTCGAGATGCTCAACTACAATCCGCGCTCCCACTACTACGGGTCCGTGACCACTTCGGGCTTCTACCCCTTCGTGGTTTCCGAGCTGTGGCACTGGACCGGTGATCTTGCTCTGGTAAAACCGCTGATCGAGCCGGCGCTCAGGGCCATCGCCTGGAAAGAAACACAGGATCTGGATGGGGACGGCCTCTACGAATACCAGACGCGCTCCGTGCAGGGCACACGCAACCAGTCCTGGAAAGATTCCTGGGATTCCATGGTCTATGAAGATGGCAGCCTCGCAGAACCGCCCATCGCCGCCGT
>JBAIYI010000288.1:0-8547 GCA_037915955.1 Terriglobales bacterium | reverse complement strand
GGGCCTGTGCGAGAGTCTCACCCTGGCGAAAAAGCTCGGCGTGGCTCCGGAGAAGATGTTCCAGCTCATCGAAGCTTCCATGATCCGCTCGGGAGTTGCGGAGTACAAGAAGCCCTTCATCTTGTCTCAGGACTGGACTGCCAACTTCCCGCTTAGGCTCATGCATAAGGACATCCACCTGATGCTGGATGCAGCGAAGGAAAACGGGGTGAAGCTGCCCGGCCTTATGAAGATCGATGAAGTGATTTACGAAGAGGCAGTCAGGAACGGCTACGACGACTTGGATTACGCCGCGACGCTCGTTCTGGTGGAAGAAATGGCAGGATTGAGAAAATCAAAAACGCCGTAGTCTTCGCCACCTCAGATTTGAAACAGCATTAAGGACAGCCTGCCGGCTGTCCTTCATTTTTCTCATGCCTGAGTAATGGTAGTGGCCGAGTCTTAGCTGATTCTGCTATTGCGTCTTATGTCGTTGCGACTTTCTCGCTTATCTTTCTAGGCGAAGCTATAACAAATTTCGCGAATATTAAAGATTTTAATGTTGCTTTAAGAAAACTCACTGTTACCGGCGCGTACGATCCTTGCAACTTGATTCGCGTCTCCCAGAGAAGCGGCTTTGCCGCTAGGTTCAAAACGAATGGCGCGAACGGCTCGAGTGTAAGTTTCGCCAGCCCCAATTGGCGAATAACTGAGTGGCTCAGCGCCAGGCTCAAACTAGCAGAAGTCCACGCCTGAGTTCCTCAATCGTACGGCAATGAATCGGTCGCGCTCCTGTCCTCGGAAATTGAGGAGCCCCACGGAAAGTCGCGATCGCCGGGACCCCAGCAAAAACACACACCGAAGATTTCTCTCGTGCAGGAGAACCGCGCCGCGGAGGGAGTGACTGTCAGGGCCTCCGGAGTCGTAGCCGCCCTGGCCAGTCATGCGCGCCGCAGCTCTCCAATACATTCGCGAAGGACGGATGAGAGTATGTATACGCTTCTGTGCTCAATTGCCACAGGCTCGCGCACACGCGCGCCGAAAAATTCCGCGCCCATGGCTGTTGCCCTGGCGCTCGCAGTTCTTTTCCTGGGAGGTACTGCCGCCGCGCAGCTTCCCATGCCCGCCTCAACTCAGTTTGACCTGACCGGCTTCATTCAGGAAGCCACGCTCGATGGCGGGTGTCTCGCCGATCCTCATTGTGGAGGAACGATCAAGGTCAACGGGCACATCATCGTGGTGCCGAAAGAGACCGTTGTGATCTTCCCGGCGAACGCGCTTACATGGCAGGAAATCTTTGCCCAGGCGCCTGCGCCATACGGGTTCTTCACCAATCCTCCATCATCGGGCATCGCGCTGAATGATTCGCCCACGCCGATGACCACCTATGAAGCGCAGGTGATCGGGAATCGTGTATTTTCCGGCGGCAATGATCGCTACATCGCCGGCCTGATCTACATCTCGCAGCAGGGACTCAATAGCGGCAGTGGTTTCATCAACTATATCGATTACAACCTGGGTGAAATGCGCGTGGGAGGAACGCTGGGTGACAACACCACAGGCACCCGCGTGCGGATCAACGATCCCTTCGGCCGCTTCGGTCGCGTGATGTCCCCCGACATTCGTTTCACCGTGGATCCTGACAACCCAACCATCGCTGCCGGAACGGGCTTTCCCATGTGTTTCCCGCGCGTGGACCCTGCGGTGCAGGCGGATCCTCTGTGCCCGCAGACGCAGCGCCCGCCCGCCGTTGCTCCGTCGGTCGGCTTCGCATCCGTGATCCAGATGAATGATCCTGTGAATCTTCCGGGAGTCCCTCCGGATGCGACCATCCAGGCGCCATTTGAAGTCGGTGACTTCGTGACCTTCGCTGGCACGCTGGTGCACGACGGCGCGAACCCGACCGCAGGTCCGTGGCCGGCCAACGGCGCTGCCGGAACGTACATTTCCGCGCACACCATCGGCAACAACATTGCGATCTATACCTGGCCGGGAACGAATCCGGCCTATGTTTCAACGGAAGTTACAATTATCGGCACGGGCGGCTTGACGGTAGTTGGCGCGGGTGAAGCGGCCATCCGCACGCGCTTTGAAGGCATGACGACGGATTCGAGCCGCGGTATCCACCTTTATGGCATCGACGTAAATCCGCTCGACGGCTCGACCACAGATCGCGATTGGGGAACCATTGGCGTTGATCCCGGGCCGCCGGTTGGCGCAGTAAAAGGGCGCTGGCGCTTCCGCCCGCCATGCCTGCCTTTCGGTACGGTTCCCACCAAGCCGGAGAAAGAATGTGTTTATGGTCCTGCGGGGACCTTCCTGCCGCCCACCCGTGAGGTGCGCGCGGTTGTGGAAGGCGCATGGGTGCCAGGCCAGACGACCAACTACGCGAACGGAATCATCGCCGGGCAGTACCACGCTCCGATTCTGGAGTACATCTTCCCGGAGAACATTCCCGGTTCTCCGATCGTGGAAAACAATTTCAACGCGATGCCTTTTCTTGCTCAGGGCGGATACTCGTCTTCGGCAGGAACGCTGGCGGGGCAATTGAATCCGTGGCCGAGCAATGTTACGCCAGTTCCTGCGTGTGCGGCGCCAGCCCCGAATGCCGGCGGCCCGTACACCGTGGCTTCCGGCGGGACAATCTCGATCAGCGGCAACTCCGGCGGAACAGGTCCGTTCACTTTCCTGTGGTCCGCAAATGCCGGAACCTTCTCTGACGCGTCGCTGGCCAACACGAACTACAATGCGCCTTCCGTGGCGTCGCAAACCGTCGTCAACCTTTCATTAACGGCAACCAACAGCTGCGGAACTTCCACGGCGACTACGACGGTTACCGTCAATGCAGCTCTGGCTCCCACCGTGAATCCAATTCCGGCGCAGTCAGTGACTGCGGGCGCCACAGGCAGCTTCAGTGTTACCGGGGCAGACCCGAACATGCCTGCGTCTCTGCCGCTCAATTGGCAGATCTCGCAAAGCGGTTCACCTGCTTTGATCAGTCTGGCCATCACGCCCAGCGGCCCAAGCTCTGCTTCGGTCACTTACACGGCTGATTCCAGCGTCATGTCGCCGACTGACATCACCGTTACAGTTGTTGCGACCAACGCGGCCGGAGTGGCTTCTGCTCCGGTCTCGACCACGGTTACCATTTATCCTGCGGGCCCGGCTTGCACCGCGCCTCAGGCGAATGCCGGTGGTCCGTACACAGTCGCAGCAGGCGGAAGCGTGGCGCTCGCGGGCAGCGCGTCCGGTTCGACTCCAATCACGTTCAGCTGGGCCATGCCCTCGGCAGGCAGCATTGCGCCGATGGAAAGCGCTTCTGCAACCTACGCTGCTCCGGTTGTGGTCACGCAGACTACCGTGAATCTCTACCTGACCGCCAGCAACAGCTGCGGTAGCTCTACCGCCAGCTCCACCGTCACGATCAATGCTGCTCTGGCGCCAACCGTAAACCATGTCGCTCCGATCTCCGTATTCTCCGGAGCCAACGGCAGTTTCGCCGTGACCGGATCTGATCCCAATGTGCCCGCGCTCACCCCGCTCGCCTTTACTGTCAACCAGGCCGGAGCGCCCGCACTCAACGGACTCACGGTCACGCCCACCGGGGCGACCTCAGCCAACGTAACCTTCACGGCTCCCACCTTGCCTCTGGGTCAGGTGACTCCAGCCGTGATTCAACTCACGATCACAGCTCGTAACACCGCTCCGGTTACCTCGGCGGCGGACCAGACTGCCGTAACCGTTAACCCGCTGCCGGATGTAGTCACAGTTACAGCGGCGGAGTACCGGACCAGCAAGCAGCGGCTCAGCCTGACTGCCACCTCTTCGGTGGTCAGCCCGAACGTGGTCCTCAAGCTCATGCCCTACATCACCACGACGGGAGTGCTCTACAACCCTGATCCTGCCGCCGGCGGCGCAGGCAATGTTTTCACCAACACCGGTGGCGGAATCTACACACTGGACATCGTCGGTGCTCCGGAGCCGGCGGTTCCACCGGCCAGACCACTGGATGTGAAATCAAACCTGAACGGCGATAGCGGCCTGGTCGGGTTGACCCGCATCCGCCAGTAACACTCATCAGGAGCGGACGGAGGCCACCAGAGCCTCCGCTGCTCCTAACTGTTGGGCGCCCTGAACTTGTCCCGGGTAGAGGGGAGCTCACCAGTCGACGGGCTCTCGTTTTCCGCAACGCGAGCGCAGCCAAAGCGGACGGCCCGATGCCTTCACGGCTCCGGGCCGCTTCGTTTTCTGGGACTTACAGCCGCTCGTCACATCACTGATGTGATTAAGCAGATTAATTCGCCTTTAAGGATTATTTGAAACTGGTGGGATACTCTTGGTTTCAAAGAGAGAGACAGAGAGAGTCGAGACACTTACGCATCTCCAATTTTTGAGAAACAGGAGCGCAGCCAATGAGCGACCCGGAAAAACAAGTCCGGGTCGCTCTTGTGTCTTTGAAAGAAGGTGGCAACAACGTTTTCTTCAGGGAACAAACTGGTATCCCAGTCCGCGGACCGTAAGCAGGTGAGCCGGTTTGGCGGGATCTTTTTCAATGTAGCGCCGTAAGCGCACAATAAAGTTATCGATAGCGCGCGTGTCTGTGTCCTCCTTCAGGTCCCACACGTTCTCCAAAATTTCCTTCCGTGATACCGCGCGGCCACTGTGGCGGATGAGGTAGCGCAAAAGTTCCAGCTCCATGACCGTCAATTGGTGGACTTCGTTTCCGCGCTGGAGCTGAAGTTTGCCAAAGTCCACTGCAATGCCATCAAACCTGTATGTTTCTTCTGCTGGCGCCGGTGGGGCCGGTTGCAGCCACTGCTTGCGGCGAAGCAGGCCATGGATGCGTGCCAGCAGGATATCGAGGTTGAAAGGCTTGGGAAGGTAATCGTCGGCGCCGCTTTCAAAGCCTTTGAGAACGTCTTCAGGCCGTCCGCGCGCCGTTAGCATCAGCAAAGGAATATAGTTCTGGGCGGCCCTGAGTTCCTGCGCCACCTCGAAGCCGCTTTTTGCCGGCAACATGACATCAAGCACCAGCAGGTCAAAGCTGCGAGGCTCGCTGTTCAGCCGGGCCAGGGCTTGCTCGCCGTCTTCACATACCTCTACCTGATAACCTTCCGCCTCAAGGTTAAAACGCAGACCCTGGGCGATGTGGGCTTCGTCTTCCACCACCAGCAGCTTCGTCATACGTGATAAATCCTGGGCAGGCGAATCCAGAATGTGCTGCCCTTGCCGGGCCCTTCACTCTCCGCCCACGCGTCTCCTCCATGGCGGCGCGCGATGGAGCGCACAATGAACAGCCCGAGGCCGGTGCCTTTCACCTGTTCCGGCCCGCGGCTGTACACGCGATAGAAGCGCTTGAAGATGCGCTTCAACTCCTGCTTGGCAATGCCGGGGCCGTTATCGCGCACCCCCAGCAGCACCGTATCAATGTCCGGTGTAAGCAGTTCCACCACGATCTTGCGTGGCGGCTTGGTGTACTTCACCGCGTTCTCCAGCAGGTTGGCCACAGCCGTCCTGAGCTCTTCGGTATTGCCCATCAGGGTAATCTGCCCGGGCGGTTGCCGCCCGAAACGCAGTTCGTCCGGCCCAAGGGCGTGGCGAAGCGACGCGAGTTCAACGCTTTCCTGCACGATGGCTGCAAAGTTTGTATCATGCCAGCTGTTCCTGCCCGACCGCTGCCGCACCTCGCTGGCTTTGAGCACCTGGTCCACCGTTCCCAGCAGACGGTCCGTGTCTTCCAGCATCAGGCGGTAAAAATCCTTGCGTTTGCTTTCATCCACCGGACGCTTCTCAAGCGTTTGCAGGTACAGGCGGATGGAGGTGATCGGCGTCTTCAGTTCGTGCGTCACGGCATTCAGGAAGCTGTCCTGCTGCTCGTTGCGCCGTACCTCGCGCACCAGGAAGATCGTGTTCA
The DNA here is from genome assembly GCA_037915955.1 of Terriglobales bacterium. Taxonomy (GTDB): domain Bacteria; phylum Acidobacteriota; class Terriglobia; order Terriglobales; family Acidobacteriaceae; genus Angelobacter. The sequence goes on along the minus strand of JBAIYI010000288.1, from coordinate 2,654 downwards.
CCACCACCCCGGCGATAATCACGCCGAAAAAAATGATGCCCAGAACCAGCGGAACCACTTCGCGCCAGTTGATGACGATCCAGGTGATATTGAGGAAGATGGCGATCCCCACCAGGACCGAGCCCAGCGTGATGAAGAACGCAATCGTCTTGGTTCGCCGCGTGATCCGCATGAACAGGGAAGAGATACCAAGCCGATTGTAGCGGAGAACCCATCTTGTGATCAGCCCGCAGGAGTGACACCGCCTTGAGAGGGATGTTCACGTCCGCAGCAAATGCCGGTACCTGCAAGCGAGCCCGCGCCCTCATGCTGCTCAGGCTTTGGAACAAGGCTTTCTCCAAAGCGCTAACTGCAATTCTTACCTCTCGTTTACAGGTGCAATGGTCAGGCCCTGCTCGGTGAAGTTGATTCGCTCCGGATCGATGTGGGTGATCGCCTTCAGGTTGAGTCCCGCCAGTTCCCGCATGGCTTTGACGTTCTCCACGTCGCCCCTTCTGTTTGCATCCTGGTAGGTCAGATAGACCAGACCGGTGTAGGAAACCAGCATCTCATGGAGCTCCTGCTTCTGCCGGTCTGTCATTTTTGCAAAGCCGTCGCTTTGTCCCATCACGGCCACAACGGTTTCGCGCAACTCCACAAACTGCTCATCTTTAGGATCGGGTTTGCCACGAAATACGGTTGCGTTCTGGGCCAGGAAATAGCTCAGCGCAAATGCCAGATCATTTGGCTTGCCCAGCTTCACCGCCTGCTTGTCAAACTCCTGGAACAGCAGATTGAGGATGGCGGAAACCTGCTCTTTTTGCGCCGGCGTCTTACCCAGTTCGTCCACGAGTCTTGGCGCCAGTAAGCGCGTTCCGGTTGGGCGGAAGCGCAGCGACTCTTCGACAGCCTGAGTCTTGGGTCGAGTTGAAGAAGGATTGCTGGAAGAGCCAGAAGAAGACTGCGAGGATCGGCCGGCGGTGGAACTGCCGGAAGCCGCGGCTTTCTTCTGCTGCAGTTGATAAACGGTCCAGTTGTTCCAGGCGCTGGTGGAAAGCGTGGCGCTTACAGGATTATTGAAGGGAACACCGAAAGCTCCCATATAAGACTGCGCCCATGCAGGCAGGGTGGCGGCCGATGCGAAACACGCAGCCATGAGGCAAGCCAGCCCGGCCGCTGGCGACAAACAAATATTGGCCCAACGCTCAATCCGGTTCATCCATCGTCTCCTGAGAGCTGCCGGCTTTAAGTTCGCTCGAGCGCTGGCGCCGGCGCGTCTATTACAGATCAGAATTATCGCGCCGGGTCGCGATGAGATAAAGGTTTTAATTTTTCCGTCCCTATCGCCGACTCTTCATTAAATCCTGCGCCGCCGTATGCCACTCCGGAAAAAGGAACGCAAATCCCGCGTCCGACAGTCTTCCCGGAACCACGCGCCTGCTCTTGAGAATCAATTCCGTCTCGGTGCGCATGAAGAAGGCGCCAAGCTCCAGCATCCCGTTTGTCGCGGGCAGGCCGGCCCGTATGCCATAACCTTCGCGCAGTATGCGCATGAACTCAGCATTCGATAATGGGCGGGGAGCACTCACGTTCACGCAGCCTTCCATGTCGTGCAGCATCAGAAACTCGATTGCCCGAATGAAATCCTGCTCATGAATCCACGAGACAAACTGATCCCCGTGCCCCGCCCGGCCTCCCAGCCCCATTCTTACCAGAAGCAGCAAGCTGTCGAATACTCCTCCGCGATCCGGACTCATCACCATTGCGCTGCGCAGCGCGACTTTTCGGGTTCGCGGTGTTGAGGCCTCAAAGAATGCTGCTTCCCAGCGGCGCGCCACATCAATGCTGAATTTCCATGTGTCGGGAGCGTCCGGTTCGTTGCCACCCAGTTCTCCTGTCGCTTCATCCATTGGGCGGTCGAGAGCATGACGATAGATGGTTGCGGTGCTCGCGTTGATCCACAATGAAGGCGGGCGCGAACCTTGCGAGACCGCAACGCCGAGAATACGCGTGCTCTCCACCCGCGAATCGATAATCTCTCGCCGGTTCTTTTTTGTGTAGCGGCAATTGACGCTCCGTCCGGCAAGGTTGATGAGAACGTCGCTGCCTTCGAGAGCCTCGGTCCAGTTACCCAGCGCGCGTCCATCCCAAATCACCACTCGCCAGGGAACCGCTACCGGGTGCCGGCCCAGTACTGTTACTTCGTCACCCTGTGCGTGGAAATGGCGCGCCAGGATTGTCCCGATCTGGCCCGTACCGCCGGCCAGCACGATCTTGCGGCGGCGCTTCCGAGGACTCACAACGGACTCGGTCCTATGGTTATTGAACACGTTCAAATATTAGTTCTAAAGCGCTCCGAAGTCAATGGCGATCGAAAGTCTGGTGACTGGAGGGTGGGTTCGTGTGGAAGGAAACTCAGTTGGTGCCAGCAGGTCCGACACATCGTCAGACCGAGATGCGTGCCACTGGCTAAAGGTGCGGTTTCGGCGACCAGAAGGATACGAAGATCAACACGGTCCCGATCATGCCGAGCACGATGGAAGCGACTTTAAGAAGTCCTGTGAACACAAGGGCGGATTCAAAATCTGTCCCTCCTCTGCTCACCTTTAATCTGGGATTCGTCGCTGACAATATCGCGGCATCTTCAAGCATTTTCACGCTGACCTTGAATGTCT
>JBAIYI010000635.1:0-3926 GCA_037915955.1 Terriglobales bacterium | reverse complement strand
TGCCTACCACTGCGTAGAGAATCGTGAAGACTGTACCAATAAGTCCGATCTGCGCGTCAGTCAGACCGAACTCGTGCCGCAGTGGTTCGGCGAGCGCCCCCGCCACGTGCCGGTCATAAAAATTAATGATGTTCACGAGGATGAGTACGATCAGGGAACGGACGGCGATGCCTGTTGCCACGGGGGTGTCTGCCGCTTTTGTTGCCATGAGAGAGCACTCTATCAGAACCCGGCGTGGAAACTTAAACTGGCGAGCGCAGAAACGCAAAGAAAGAGGCAGGCTCGCTGCCTGCCTTTTTCATGGGTGCCGTCTTGCTACTTTCGCTCAACAGTCCCTTTAAGAATTACCGCAGTGGATGGCTGCTCTGCGTGTGTCTGGTCTTCCGCTGTGATCAGGACGTCAAAGTCTTTGTATGTGGTTGAGGCCTTCAGGCTTCCCTCCAGGTCGGAATTGACGCGCAATGCACCCAACAACTCGGCCGCCTGCCCGCGTGGCTGCACCCATACCAGATAGGTGCTGCGCGGAGGCGTAAGCGACTGCGGAGCCGCCATGTGTTTGACCTGAATTTCCACTGATGTATTCCCGTTGCGGTCGTTGCTGGTGATAACTTTGCCTTCGGCCGCCGGCGCAGCCCCGGTGTTGGTGAGTTTGTCTTCGCGCGCGGCCGCCGCAAGCGCCAGCACGAAGCTGATGAGCGTGAGAACAATCAGCTTGCGATTCTTCATTGTTTTCGTTCCCCCAGGATCGAATTTTTCAATTGAATCATGTGATGAACATTCCATTCATCATGTTGCAGGAAGATGGCGGAACAACGCGGAGAGCAGATCAAAGTTCGACCATGTGGTCAGTTTAAAAAAGCCGCAGCTTGGGCCAGCAATGGCGCATGTTGACGCGCTGCTCTGGGAAACGTTTTAGAAGGGCTGTGCTTCTTATCAATCCGTAGGTCCGCCGGCTGGAGCAGCGATGCTCACGGCAGGCAGCCGGTGGACCTCCTCTGTCCCTTCTTATGCCTTCCAGAGTGGCCGAAGTTGGCGTTTTGAGCAGCTCTGCATCCGGCCTACCCTAAAGCATGGCTTTTTTAATTCTTTGCGCCGGGCGCGATTCCACCGCCCTTCGGTTCCGCAGTACCTTGTTGCGCAAAGCAGGATTTGAAGTGGTTACGGCAGCCGACTCCCCCGAACTTATCAACAAGCTTTTCAATGGCGACTTTGATCTGGTGCTGCTCTGCGATTCGCTGCGGGGGCAAGAACAGCGCCGTACCATCGGTCTGATCAAGCTCTACACGCCTTCTACTCCGGTAATCATGGTCTCGAGTTTCGAAGGGCGGCAGTATCCTTTTGCCGACCTGACGGTCCCCAATAACCCGTCAGCCATTGTTGCTGCCGTTGAGATGGCCGCCAGAACGCCCATAACGGACAGGGCGCGGGCCACCAGCGCTGCCTAGCTGAGCCGCATGGAAACAACCGCAACCACAAAGAAAATCCTTGTTGTCGATGATGAAACTTCAATCGCGGACAGCCTGGCAGCCATCCTTAAACTCAATGGGTATTGCGTGCGCGCCTGCTATTCAGGTGAGATGGCAATCAAAACTGCTGCCGAGTTCGTTCCCGACGCAATCATCTGCGACGTGCTTATGCCCGACCTCGATGGAGTAAGGGCAGCAAAGGCCGTTCGCGCAATGCTGCCCCAATGCAGAGTTCTGCTTATCTCCGGGCGCCCGGATGCCGCTCGAGTTTTGGAAGCCAGCGGACAGGCCTTCGAACTGCTCATGAAGCCCTTCCAGGCCGGTGATGTGCTGGCGCGATTGCAGGCGTTCGCCGTGATCTAAGATTCTGGCCCTTCTACTTCTTCCTGGTGTATGCAAACGTCTCAGCGGCATCTTTTCCATTCTGCCGGAACGTCCAGCTCTCCGTGATGTGGTTTGCATCCACAATGGTCAGCACCATTTTCTGCATGTGACCGTCCGTGGGCTTGGCTAGATTGGTAATGTCCAGGAAGTTAAACGTAATGGTCTTCCCATCCGGAGAGATTTCGGCCTGCATGCGCGGTTGGTTGTTGGCGCCGCAATAGTGCGTCATGAGCAGCCGGTCGTTGTCCAGGTGGTACATGGTGATCATGCTGTCATGGGGCAACTCCTCCATGATCGCGGACCCGCCGGAGATCACCTTCCAAACATTGATGTGCGGTTTTCCATCCTCACCCTTGCCTTCCCACTCGCCCGCGAGCGTCTTCAGCGTAGCAAAGCCGGACGCAGCGCCGGTGGCGCTCCGGCCGGAAACACTCAGCAAAAGGACACCCAGGATCGGCAGCAAGATACGAGCTTTCATTGAACATCCTCCTGTGCGGCGGGGGCCGCTCCTTGGAATAATGGCTTGTCATTCTATTACCCACAAAGCTGGATTCCTTTACAAGATTTTTCCTTGGGGAACTGAGCGGGAAGTTGGCCCGGGACCTGAACGAGACCGGCTTCTCCGTTCGCTTTGCGTGGGAAGACTTGCCTGATCGCGTCAGGAACGCGGATCGTCCGTTGCCTGGGCTGTTTGTGTCCGTGCAAAACTCACTCGACCAGAGTTGACTTTCATGGTTCTGCACGTAAAATGATGCAAACATTTGGATCAGGAAATGTTTAAAACATTTCTTGAAGAGTATGGAAAAGCAGTTCACGTCAGCAGAAGTGGTGGCACTGACCGGGATCACTCCGCGGCAGTTGCAATGGTGGGACGAACGGGGCATCGTTGTTCCGCAGCGCGAAGGTCGGCGAAGGCTTTACTCGCAGGACGACCTGATGGAAGTGGCGGTGATCTGTGCGTTACGGAAAAAGGGATTTCCTCTGCAGCGTGTGCGCCGCATTATGAAATTCCTGCAGAAGGAATTCGGCCGACGACTATCAGCCACTGTGAGCAGTGGTTCGGATTATCATCTGCTGACCGATGGTCGAAGGATCTATCTGGAGAACTCAGAGCGTCAGGTGATCGACATATTGAAGAACTCTCGCCAGCCTCTGCTCGGGATATGCCTGAGCGATGCGGTGCGGGAACTTCGGGCGGAGCTTCTGGGACGTCGCCCGGCTCAGCGACAGGCGGTGCGCCGCAACGGCCGCCGCCGGAAGAGTTCGTGACGGCAACCACGAACCGGCTGTACACAATCGAAACTAAGTACGTAGGTGACGACCAAGGCAAGGGAGAGCAGGGCATTAAGACGGAGGTGACCATGGTGGCAAACCTGAATATCGTGACCGAATGGCTTCCCGAAGAGATGAGTCCGGGCAGCATCTTCGTGCTCGAGAACGCGGGTGAAGTCGGTGACCAGGACGATCCTTACTGGGCGGTGTTGAGCTGTCCGGAATGCGGCACGTTGGGCCTGATTACCAGGAAGCAGATGCGCGGCGTAATGCCGGTGATCTGCGGGTCGAACTGCTGTTCGGCACAGTTCATGATCCAGGACGAGGAAGTTGTGCCGAAGAAGCCGAACTAACCGGCAACCTTTTTTGCGATAGGCACCGGCACGTGTTCGGTGATGGTGATTCCAAACCCTTCCAGCGCGGCCACGCGCTTGGGATGGTTGGTGAGCAACCTGATTTCATGGATGTTCAGGTTGTTAAGAATCTGCGCGCCTACTCCAATTTCCCTCTGCGTCTTTCTCTGGTGAGCCGGCGTGGCGACCTTGGGCGCTTCGCGATGAAAAACCAGCCGCTGAGCATCGTCAACGCTGAAACCACGTGAAGTTTGGTGCAGATAGATGAGAGCGCCTGTTCCGTTGCGGGCGATCATCTCCAGAGAGCGGTCCAGCACCATCTGACAATCGCACAATGATCCGCCGAAAACGTCGCCGGCCAGGCAGTGCGAATGCATGCGAACCAGCACTGGGCCGTCCGCCTTTTCAACTTCGCCGCGAACCAGCGCCACGTGCGAAGAGCCATCCAACT
>JBAIYI010000471.1:0-1901 GCA_037915955.1 Terriglobales bacterium | reverse complement strand
GAAGACTTCCGCGGGATGCGCGTTGTACCAGAGGAACCCGATCGCCGATCCCACCATCGCGCCGCAGAATACCGAGAGCTCGCCTACGTCCGGCATTCGCGGCAATTCCAGGTAATCCGCAAACACGGCGTGGCCGCTCACATAGGTCAGGACTGTGAGCGCACCGGCCGCGATCACCGTACAGCCGATTGCAAGCCCGTCCAGCCCGTCGGTCAGATTGACGGCGTTGCTGGAGAAGACAATCACAATTGCCACGAAGAACAGGAACGGCGCGTATGCCAGCAGCCAGAAATGCGGATGGTTGGCCAGCGCGGTGATTTGCAGGTCGGGTCTGAAGTTCTTGAGAAACGGGACGATCAGGTGCGTGTTGTAGGCGCCATGCCGCTGGATGAGCACCAGCACCAGCCCGATCAGTACGCTGGCGATCGTTTGCAGCCCGAACTTCTGCGCCGCGGTGAGGCCGAGATTGCGCTGGTTCGCAACTTTCAGATAGTCATCGGTAAATCCGATCGCGCCAAACGCCACTGTCGAGAGTATCGCCATCCAGATGAAACGGTTCGTCAGGTCAGCCCAGAGCAGCGTCGGAATGATCACCGCAATTGTGATCAGGACGCCGCCCATCGTCGGCGTGCCCGACTTCTTCTGATGCGACTTCGGTCCGTCTTCCCGTATGTACTGCCCGATCTGAAATTCGCGCAGCCTGCGAATGACCGCCGGACCGATGATCATCGCCATGAAGAGAGCGGTCAGGCTGGCAAACGCCGTGCGGAACGTCAGGTACCGGAAGATCCGGAACGGCGTGAAGTTCAGATGATGAAATATCTCTCCGTACAGCAGCCAATAAAGCAATCTTGCCCCCGTTGGGGAATGGATAGAAATACGTTTTACTGCAAAGTGGAGCTTCCCGAGCTCCTCTGCGTCCTTTGCGTCCTCCGCGGTGGACTCTTATGCCGCGATCAATTCCCGCCAGCGCTCCAGCGCACGCTCCAGCCGCACACCACGCGAACCCTTCAGCAATACCAGGTCACCCGGACGGATATTCCGAGCCAGCCATTCCGCTGCCATTTCCGGCGTTTCCACGAATTCCGCCTGCACACCGGCGGCCGCCGCCGACTGCACGATGAACTTCGCCAATCCTCTCACCCCGAGCAGCACGTCAACCTTGCCGGCCATCTGAGCGCCGCAACTTTGATGAAGCGGCTCGCCTGCCGGGCCGAGCTCCAACATTTCACCGGCTATCACGATACGCCGTTGCGCGGGCATCTTGGCCAGCGCATCCACCATGGCATTCAGAGCTTTCGGATTGGAATTGTAGCAATCGTTGATGATGGTCGCTCCCGCGATCTCCAGCATCTCGCCCCGCTTGTCGGCGGGAGTAATGGAAGCGAGAGCTTCGGCCGCCTGCTCCAGCGGCACCCCATGATGCAGTCCCACTGCCAGCGCGGCCAGCGCGTTGTGCACGTTGTGTTCGCCGATCAGCGAGAGCTGGACCGGAAGGTTGCGATCCTGGAAACGTATCTGAAAGCTGATGCCGGCACGCGTCGCCTGAATGTCATGGGCGGAAATGTCGGCCGGTTTTCGTACACCGAAAGTAATGACCCTGCCATGAAAATCGCGCCCGAACTGGCAAACGTATTCGTCGTCCGCGTTTAACACGGCGCAGCCGCCGCGCGGCAGGGCTTCCACCAACTCATACTTGGCGCGCGCAATCTCGCGAATGGAATGGAAGAACTCCAGGTGCACCGGCGCGACCACGGTCACCACGCCGGTGTCGGGCTGGGCAACGCGGGCCAGCGCAGCGAGTTCACCACAGCGCGCCATGCCCATCTCGAATACGCCTACCTGGTGCCTCTTCTCGAGCTTGAGCAGCGAAAGCGGCAACGAGCAATGGTTGTGCAGGC
>JBAIYI010000748.1:0-4376 GCA_037915955.1 Terriglobales bacterium | reverse complement strand
AGAGATGGACATGACCGATCATGACTCTGAGCCGCCGGACATGGATGAAGGCGACCATGACGACGAAGATTCAGGCATGGCGCTGAAGGAAGAGGAAACCATTCGCAAGACCTTTACGCTGAGCGCCACGCACAAAACGCTGGAGCTCGACAACGTGCAGGGCTCGATTGAAGTTGTAGCGAACAATTCTGACCAGGTGCAGATGGTGGTGAAAAAGACGCTGCGCGCGGAATCGAAAGAGCGAATGGAAGCTGCGAAAAAGGACGTGAAGCTGGACATCACGGAACAGCCGGATCTGCTGAAGCTTTACGTCGATGGCCCGTTCCGATGCAACTGCAATAGTGACTGCGACGGCTGGCATGGCGATCGCGGGTACTCGGTGACAATGGATTTTCAACTCCAGGTTCCGCGCAATCTCGATCTCAAGCTCAAGACCGTGAATGCTGGGAAGGTGTTCGTCCGCGGGACTGCCGGAAATTTCTCCGTGCACAACGTGAACGGCTCGGTGGAGATGCAGGACGTTGCAGGCTCAGGGCAGGCGCGCACGGTCAATGGCGGCGTGAAGGTGAGCTTCAGGGAAAACCCGAAAGAAAAGTCGGATTTTGGCACCATCAACGGTAACGTGGAGCTGGCGTTTGTGCGGCCACTCTCGGCTGACTTCCGCTTCAAGACCATGAATGGCGGCGTGTTCAGCGATTTTGAAATGACCGCACTTCCGGCGCAGCCGGTAAGCGCTGAACGCCGTAACGGCAAGTTTGTGTATCGAGCCGATCGCTTTACCGGAGGCCGCGCCGGCTCCGGCGGTCCGGAGATCAAGGCAGAAAATCTAAACGGAGAAATTCGCGTTCTTGAACGCCACGAGTAAACTTATGAACCGCAATCAAAACATGTTTCTTTCAACCGTATTACTGACATTCGTTCTCGGCTGCTCCGGCTTCGGCCAGAGCGCGGCGGACGGCAGAGTGGCGGCGAAAATCGCTGACCCGAGCCGCCCAGCCAGCGTGAGCGTCCACATCCTGCAAGGTAATATCACGGTGCAGGGTGGGAACGTGCAAGAGGTGGTGGTGGAGGCGCGCCTGCGCGAAGATCGTGAGGACAGGCGGTCTGATCGCAATGCTGCCGGCATGAAACGTATCCCGATGACCTCCAGCGGCTTGAATGTCGAGGCAGAGAATAACCAAGTCCGCATCACCACCGACCAGACGCAGCGCACGGTGGATTTGACTATCACTGTGCCTACGCGGAGCTCGCTCAGCCTTAAGACGGTGAATGACGGAAATATCGTGGTGACCGGAGTGGATGGCGAACTGGACGTAAATGACATCAATGGGAACGTCACGCTGAAGAATGTTTCTGGCAGTGTGGTGGCCCATGCGCTGAACGGAAACGTGGTGGTCACGATGAACCGCGCGGATGCGAAGCCAATGGCGTTTAGCTCGCTCAACGGAAATCTCGATGTGACCTTCCCCGGTGATCTGAAGGCCAACGTAAGCATGCGAACCGACAACGGCGAAGTTTACAGCGACTTCGATGTCCAACTGGATAGCACCGCGCCGCGCCAGATTGTGGAAGACGGGCGATCAAACGGTGGGAAGTACCGGGTGCGCATGGATAAGACCGTGCGCGGCAAAATCGGAGGCGGCGGGCCTGAGATTCAGTTCAAGAATTTCAACGGGAATATTTACATCCGCCGGGCCGGAGCGAAGCAGTAGCCGGCAAACTCAGTCCGGCCGCGCAGCCCTGTGCGGCCGGAGCACAATCTACCTTCTGCGATTCTTGGCGACGGCGTCCAGTACGGAATCTTCAGCCTTTTCAGCTTTGAATCGCGCACGCCGTTCCGGCGTAAGCTCGAAATCCACTCCATGCTGCCGGATGACCTCGACCAGGTGCGCCGGCGTGACTCGATTCCCAAGCATCAGGTCTATATCTTCGACGGAGAGCGCGTCAGATTCCTTGCGCTCGGCCTGAATGCTTTTGGCCGTCTCTTCCACCTGACGCATCACGCGCAGGATATTGCCACCCAGGATCTTTCTCACATCGGCCTCAGTGTAGCCGCGCTGCATGAGCGCCTCGGTAATCTTTGGCAGGTCAGCCACGGAGTCGATGCCCTGAGGAAGGGAAGTCACACCATCGAAGTCGGAGCCCAGTCCAACATGGTCAATGCCGGCCACTTGCGCGATGTGGTCGATGTGGTCGATCAGCGACTTGAACGGCGGCCGCGGGAACTGTGCTGCCCATTTTTTCTGTAGTTCGACCTCTTCGTTATAGGTGATCGGGCTGCCGTCCGGGTGAGCATGTTCTTTCTCGTAAGCGGCAATCATCTGGTCGCGCTGCTTGATCTTCTCCGGATCGGTGGTGGCTTTCAGGTAATCCGCGTCAATGAATGCCGAATAGAAGTTCACCATCACCACCCCGTCATTCCGCGCGACGGCGCGCAGCATCTCATCGGTCATATTGCGCGGATGCGGAGTGAGCGCCCGCGAAGAAGAATGTGAAGCAATCACCGGAGCCTGGCTGATTAGCAGCGCCTGAAAAAAGGTCGCGTCGGAGACGTGCGAGACGTCCACGATCATTCCCATCCGGTTCATCTCACGAACCACGTCCTTGCCGAAATCAGTCATACCGTTGTGGTGTTTTACGTTCGGATCCTGGATATCGCCGGAAGAGTCGGCCCAGTCGTTCGTGTTGGACCAAGTCAGGGTCATGTAGCGCACACCCAGGCGGTAGAAATCGCGCAGAAGGCGCATGTCATTTTCAATCGCATGGCCGCCTTCGATGCCCATCAGCGCGGCAAATTTGTGCTGCTCATGCGCCTTGACGATGTCATCCGCCGTGAAGGCCATTGTCATCCTGTCAGGATGTCGCGCAGCCTGCTGGTAAACGCCATCAATCAGGTCCATGGCTCGTTTGGCATAGTGACCTTTGAATGAAGGTTCCACCCAGATGGAGAAAAACTCAGCTCCCAGATTGCCTCTCTTGATCTTGTCGAAATCCATGTGCCCTTCTGAGACAGGCGTGTTCTGGGCAAGATCAAAGTTCTCGTCGAGGAAGCGCTGCGGTGTGTCCGCATGCGTATCAATCACAATGGCAGATTGATGAATCGCCGCAGGCGAAGCAGGCTTGGCCGAAACAGTCTTCTTCGCCGGTGAAGGCGCAGATTTTTTATGTTGCCTGGTTTGGGCTACTGCAAGGCTCGTGATGAGAAGGAGGCTAAAAAGTAGTCGGCTGGGCTTCATTCAGCCGCAATTTTATCAGCCACCTGGTTCGCTTCACGCCATTCGGTGTAGCGATCGGAAATCATCACGTGAAAGCAGGCCTGGCGGCGCTCTTCCGCAGCTTCAATCAAATTCTGGTCACGCATGTTCTTGAGGTATTCCTCAATCCACGCGTGCTGCGTGCGTGTAAGCCCGCGCTTGGCCAGATCGATGGTGATGCCCGCCAGATGCGAAGAGCCGCTTTCGCCGGTGTCAGGTGCCGCGTTGCGGTTGCTGCGGCGAAGCTTGTGCTGCTGCTCAATGGTGCGCACTGCTGAGTTCACCTGCAGCGGCTGATGAAATTCCCTGTAATACGCCTGGCTCATGTCCGCAAGGAACAGCGTCACCCACGGCCGCGCGTAGCGTTTCTCAGGCTTAATGGACGCGCTTACCTTCAGTGCGCGTGTCTCTTCGATCTGAACCAATTCCCCGGTACGCTCCATCTCAAGCAATTGCTGGTCATCCGCGATGCGAGGCAGCTGCAGGCGGTCAATTTCCTCGTTCTGGCGGAGCTGTGAGTCAGGGGAACCCTTCAGGACAGGATTCCATGCCACCCGGCGAACATGGGCGCGGCGGTGGCGGTAGCGGGTGTCTCGGCGTGCCACATTGGCCGGGGAAGCCGCAAACGCGGGTAGCACGGTGGCTGCAACCGCCAACAACAGAATCGACGAAGTAATAAATCTTTTGGCGCCCATCGGGTTCAGTCCGTTGTGAAACCTTCTACTTAGATGACGAATTTTAAACCAGAGCTGCCGTAACCCGGCTCAGACGTTCCCCTGAATTGGCCAGATTTCTAGGGGTCCTTTGGGGCAGGATTTGTTCTGAGACTTTAGTAATCAGCAGCTTAGCTGGTGAAATGACAATTTCTGTCAAGCGACTAAATCTACTTCCAAGGGTACCAAACCAGCGGCGATAAACAGAAATTTTAATAATCGGACCGGTAACACTTTTTGGCAAAGTGCCCCAAAACGGTCTCATGTTGAGATCGGCCCGATTAGTGTTTAGCTGCGGAAGAAATCCTTGAACGCCTGCTTGATCACCTCGCGGCCGGTGTCGGCAATCGCCTTGGTCAGCGGGATGTCCTTGGGGCAGACCTCTACACAATTCTGGGCGTAGCCGCAT
>JBAIYI010000509.1:0-2821 GCA_037915955.1 Terriglobales bacterium | reverse complement strand
AGCAATTCCTGATCAAGACGATCAGTGTTATTCGCCAGCTCATAAAAGCTGTACTGGTGCCGGCCGGTGCCGAGGTAGAGGGAGGCGTCACCGAGTGCCGCATGCTGGTCCACCAGCAGGCACTTGTCTTTGTGGTCTGCGGCCAGTTCCAGGGCCAGATGAAGCGCGAGCGTGGTAACGCCAACTCCACCTTTCGCGCCAATCAGCGTGATGACCCTGCCATGCACTTTGGAGCGTGTCCGCTCCTTCTGCTTCGCTTCAACACGGGCAAGGCCGTCCATTACGGCGGGATGCTGTATCGGCTTGACCACGTATTCGGCGCAGCCAGCGCGCATTGCAGCGATGATGCGCTCCGGCTCGGTGTAAGCCGAAACCGCAAACACATACACATCAGGATAGTTGTTGTGCAGGTGCTCGGTGATCCAGATTGCCTGGTCGCTCTTCTGGTCGTAGTCGATGAAGCAGATCCGGGTCTTCGCCTTCTCGCCCGCGCGGCCAACTTCACGCTCCGCACCGGAATAGCCATCAACGTTGGCGGCCATCACCGCGCCCGGAACCGTCTGCATGAGATGACTCAGCGTGCGTAACGAGACGGCATCCAGGCCGACGGTGGTTACCGCAAGCTCTGCGGCTGTAGCGGTCGAAGGCACGATTGTTTGCGACGTCATTACTGCATTCCTCCGGTTGGAACGTGATTGTCAAATTTCCTGGGATCGAGCGGCGTGATCGGCTCCTTCGGCAACGACGGTGTTGTACCGTCCGCGGTTGCCGGATCGATAATCTGAGGCGTCACCATGACGAGCAGCTCAGAATTGGTCTTATTCACCTGTTTGGATTTGAAGAGCAGGCCGAGGATCGGAATATCGCCGATGCCGGCGACCTTGGAATACTGTGCGACGGTACGCTGGTCGATCAGTCCGGCGATCCCAAAGCTCTGGCCGTTGCGCAGTTCGACTGTTGTTTCGGCGTGGCGGGTGGCGATGGCGGGGAGGGTGAAGCCATTCACAACCACAGCGTTGCCAAAGTCGAGGGAGCTGACTTCTGGAAATACTTTCAGCCGGATGGTGTTGTCGTCCTGAATTACGCCGGTGAATTCCAGCTTCACGCCGAACGGCTTGAACTGAACCGTTACCGTATTCGCGCCGGCAACACCGGAGACGAGCGGATACGGCAGTTCACCGCCGGCGAGGAACCGCGCCGATTCACCATTCGCGGCAAGCAGGTTGGGCTCAGCCAGAATTTGAAGGATGTTTTTTTGTTGCAGGTCCTTGAGAGTGGCACCCAAATTGATATCCGGACGGAAGACAAAGATGTTCAGAAGATCGGAGATACTTTCCTGAGTGGTGAAGGCCCCTGGAAATGGCTTCTGCGTCTGGAGCAGGTTCTTGTCACCGAGACCCAGGTTTCCGAACTGCTGGGTGGTCACGCTGCCAATGGTATTCGCGGCGCCGGTGCTAAATACGTTCAAGCCATACGCGGTCAACTTGCCGCGATCCACCTGGGCAAACTTTACCTTGAGCAGAATCTGCTTCTGACGTCCCGGAGGCGCAAGGCGCATGGAGTTCACCACTTCTTTTGAAAACGGCGCCGCCATTTTTGCGATCTGGTCGGCGACCGGCTGCGAAGTGGCTGTTCCGGTCAATACGATCCGGTTCTCTTCCGCCTCAACCTGAATCCGTTCCGTGGGAAAGCTGCGCGCGATGGCCTCACGTAGCAGAGAGACGTCGATATCGCCAAACACCTCAAGGATCCTCGAGCGATTGTCTTCCTGCCAGAGCACCACACTGCTGCTGCCGGGAGCGCTTACCGTCACCACCAATTCGTTGGGTGCGGTGGTGGACGTTGTGACGACGCCGGGATTACCGACCAGCACGCGTTTCAAACGCGCATCCGTTCGGATCACCACGGAGTGACCGATCAGGATGTGGATGATCTGGTTACCCGCTGCCTCCTGCTCCGCCGGCTGCGCTGCGGCCGGCTGCTGCTGCCCCACCGCGGTCTTGTCTTCGGCGGGGGCTGTGAGGCTGAGCGCGAGCACTACAAGAGCCAGCACACCCAACACTGCAACAAAATTTGCTTTCCGGTTCGTCACAATCTCTCCTCTTCCTGGGGGACCTGCCTCTGAAACCTTGAAAATCTCAATTCGTCATTCCGGGGAACTTGGCCACAGATACCTTGCCACCTGCCAGCGTCTCAACCGTGTAAGGCTCCGGCGCTTTTGGAGTGGCCACCTGTTTCTTGTGAGCAGTTTCTGTCCTGGGAGCTTTTCTGGGCACGCCAGACAGCTCGGACATGTCCACCGGCGTGGCATCGGCGCGAGCCGTGTCGCCGCCGTTGCGCAGGACAAAGTGAATGCTGCCCTGGTTCTGGGCCACCTGGTTCTGCGCCAGCGCCAGCTTTTCGGATTCCTCCGGCGTCACCAGTAGAGTGACCACGCTGACGTTCTCGGGCTTGCCGTTCGGGTCAGGATCGGTCTTGGCTCCCGTGGCCAGAACCTGGACGTTCTGCAGGACGGTGCGGGTAACACTGGAAGCTACATTGTTGTCACCGCGAAGCGTTACCAGCACGTCCACGCGGGAACCGGGGAAAATAAAGCCGGCAATGTTCATCACCTCATTGGTCTTCACCGAGGCGGCGCGCATCCCGGTCGGGATCTTTGCCGCCAGACCAAAATTGCCGCTGGAAGCAAGCGTGTTCTTCAGGATCGGCTGGTTTGCCTCGATGGCGATCATGGGAACGTGACCGATCGCGTCCTCTTTCTTATCAATCAAGCCCTCCATGGAGACGTTCGTCGGCCAATTGATTTCGGTGAGGTTCTCCT
>JBAIYI010000568.1:0-4487 GCA_037915955.1 Terriglobales bacterium | reverse complement strand
AGATCGAGAATCAGCCGCAGCGTATTCTGGTGCAGGTAGAGCGTGCTGGAACGGAAGGCTGCCTTAACGTGGGTTCCCGCGAGGACGGTAGCGACCTGCCCGCCG
Organism: Terriglobales bacterium; assembly: GCA_037915955.1. Lineage (GTDB taxonomy): Bacteria > Acidobacteriota > Terriglobia > Terriglobales > Acidobacteriaceae > Angelobacter. Next base: position 4,382 of record JBAIYI010000568.1, on the reverse strand, counting down.
CCATTCGAGAGGTCCGTATCCTGCCCTTCATCGAAGGTAATAATGAACACGCTATTGGACAGCGCCGGGTTATGAATCAGCGGATCGATGTTGGCTTTTAACCAGTTGTCGGCCGCGGTGAGCTTGTCAGTGTCAGCACAGGTGGTTCCACCGCCGGGGCAGTCGTGGGCGTCATTGTTTACGTCGGGCGCGATAAAGGCAAAGTTTGGTACCGCGTTGGCTGCAACGTCAGTACCGAGCTGAGTGAAATTCACAATGTTCGCAGCCATGGCGGTAGGCTGCGTGCCGGTGGCTCCAGCCACATCAGTGAAATAAGCAAATGGATTGTGGCGCTTTACGTAGGGCAGAACATCGGGACCTATGTAACCTTGCGAAGGCAGGCTCTGCATGTAGGCCTTCCAGGTTTTACCCGCGGAGGCAAAAGCGCGCACAACATTGTCGTCAGTGACCGGGCCGGGGAAGGAATCACCCAGCACCGGATTGGTCTCAAGCTCGCCGGCCGTGAGCATGAAGTAATTCCCGAGCGAGGGGTGGATATCCGCAAAGTAATTCGCGGCAAGCGAATTCGCATTCGCCAGCCCGTTCAGGTAGGGCATGGCCGGACTGCCAATCACATTGGAGAAGCTATGGTTCTCCAGCACGACAAGGAACACATGGTCCGGTGAAGGCAGCGTCCCAGGACCACCGTTGCCTCCGGTAACTGGGTTGTGATTGCTGGAAAGCGAGCCGCCTCCGCAGCCGGAAATCATGAAAAGCAGAAAAGACAACACCAACCAGCTCACGGCTGATGCGGAAGAGAGGCGAAGGCGGCTCTTAAGCATGCGGGATTAGATGCCGCATCCAGCTCTGGTGCAGCCAGCTCTCAAGTTCAGGCAACCTGCTCCAGGCCGGCATCTTCGCCGAGCTCAGCCTGATGCTGGTGTGACTGCCGGCTGCCCTGAGCGCGGGCAAGAGTGTAGGCGGCAATGGCCATGTTCACGTCGCGAACGGCAATGTCGTAATCGCCATTCAGGACCAGATTGCCTGCAATTCCGAGGAGCCAGGCAGACGCGGTATATCCGGCAGCTCGGGGCGAAGCGGTGAGAATGCCCAGCCCGACGAGCATTTCAATCACGCCGACGCCGTACATGAACTGGCGTCCGCTGACGGGAAGTTTCTCTTTCACCTGAGGAGCCAGGTACTTTTCCCAGTCGGTGAGCAGGTTGGTGAACTTATCGAGACCAGCGAGAAAAGCAGTTGCGCCCAGACCCAGACGCAGCGCCCAATAAGCGTCTTTTAAATGAACTTCGGGAAGATGACCTTCACGATGCATGGGTACTTACCTCTTGGTGACTCGGATGCGCTAAGGCAAAGCCGTGTTGACCCGGAAGCAAACTTCCCGGCCAGAGCTGGCATCGCACTGGATGGGTTCATCTCTGCCCGGCTCTCTCCTGAGGCAGAAATTTAATCGGACTAATAGATAGACCTTATGAGTGTGGCAGTTATTCCTGATTTTCCGGTTTCGTTGCTGGTAATCCTGGCGAGCGCGGCAGCTTCAGGCGCGGCGGTGACAGCATGGTTTGCGTGGAACAAGGCGAGAAGGCCCGTACACCAAAGTGTTATCGAGCGCGATACGAAACCTGAATTGCTGAATAAAGCGAGCTGAATCCGGGTTAAACTCTGCCTATGAAGTCATTGGGAAGGGTTGTAGTCGTGTGTCTGGCGTGGGTTGTGAGTGTTGCAGGAGCGCAGGCGCCCAAACCGGAATCCATTGCGCCGCTGGTGAAGCAGCAGTTCGGAAATTCGTTTACGATCAGCACGAAGATGCCGCTTGCCTTTGTGGTTGGCGATTTTGATAGCGACGGCGTTGAAGATGTGGCGATTGTGGCGGATTCCACCGATCCCATGGTGGATGCCTACGATTTCAAATATACGGTGGCTGATCCCTACAATTCCTTCTTCGGCTATGGCAATCCTAATGTGACGGCCAGCTTCAGCAAACACGACAAAGAGCACAGCCATATCCTGCTGGTTATCTTTGGCGCGGGGACAGACGCCTGGCGCGCCGCCACACCCAAAGCCAAATTCGCTCTGATCAATGTCCCTTTCGACAGTGTGGCCACCAGCCGCATGATGATGAAGAAGAACAAGCCGCCGATCACGGTTATCCGCACGATTGAGGCGGAGATCCTGGATTCGTCAGTTTACTGGGACGTAAAGAAGAAGCGCTGGAAGTGGACGCCGGGCGATACGAAGGACTGGTAACTGACGGCGGAGGAAAGCCGTGAGAAGAGCGACTTACTTTGCGGTTGTTTTCGCGGCAGTGGCGCTGCGCGGCGCTGCAACTGATGATCCAGCACCAGCTCCTTACGAATCCAAAGCTGCTTATGAAATCTATGCAGCGGTTCTGCGCCTACATCAGACGGACCGCCCATTCGTAGTCTCCGATACAACTGTTCCCATCATGCAATGCCTTCAGAAAACCGGTGATGGAGGCGTGGACGCCGCAATTGAGCATTACAAGGCAGCAAATGAGAAGCGATGGAAGTTGAAAGCGCAGGATCCGTTTACGAGCGACCTGTTGCGCAGCAGAGAACAGATTGACGCGCTGAAAACACCAGACAAGGACGGCGGCTTCGCTTATCAAGTGGATCCCGCAATCCTTTACCTTTCTGCCGTAGGGTTCAACAGCAATGGAACGATCGCTTTTGCGGAGGCAGATTATGTATGCGGCGGACTTTGTGGTCACGGATCACCGCATATATTTCGCAAACTGAAAGGACGCTGGGAGAGATACATCCCCGAGCCCAAGCAAAACCCCGACGGTACTTTTACCTTTGCTTCTTATTGCTCCTGGGCGCATTGAAACAGAGTTAACCCTCGACCTTGATCCACGTTGCCCGCCCCACCGCGCATGGTTGATTTTCCTGATACAGACACGCCGCACTGAAATATTTTCTTCCTTCCACTCCGAGCGGCCAGGACATTAGCACGCATTCCACACCGGTACGAATCGGGTGAAGCTGCTGGACCGCAAGGCGGCCAGTCACGAGTTTGCCTGCGGTTGGGAAGCCTGAAGCGAAGCCGGTCGGGCAATCCATGGCGGCCCAGAGAAACTCGGGACGAAGGTAGTGTTCGCCGTTGCCGAATTCGTGATCTGGAATCCAGGCTGCGGCGAACAGTTCGCCTGGGATCGGTGCGGGAAAGATGCGAAGGCCATCGTGAGCGCCGCGTTTGGGTCCACAGACAAAGCAGGTGGGAAATGGATGGCGTGGATCGAGCGCGGCAGAAGAGGCCATGGCGGTTTGGGCGGCAGCAAAGCTGATCGGTGCGGGCGGGGTGACGTCGATCTTCGCTGGCACCGCTTCGATGACAAGCTGGTCGCCATGCTTCAGGACCGCGCCTTTTTCGGTGCGCTCCACTCGCAACTCCACATTCAGTGGAACTGGGGTGCGCAGCGTGCATTCCACCGCGCGCGTGCCGTCGGCAGCCAGTTCTCTGGCGACCATGCCGCAGGTATAGCCGCCATTGCCGGAGTCGGGCGGGCCACAGAACCGGTTGGGAACGGTGAATGAAGTCATCGCGATCCAGTATCTCAAACCGGAATCTCGCGAGGTTGAGCCCAAGCAGGTGATGGCCGTCACTCAGCCTACCCGTTGCCGGACGACTATAATTCTCACCCATGAACCTGGAACAGAAGCTCGCAGAACTGAAGCGCCGAGATTCGATTGCTGAAGCGGGAGGAGGCGAGGAGCGCCGCAATCGCCAGCACAAAGAGGGCAAGATGTCCGCCCGCGAACGGATTGAATTCCTGCTGGATGAAGGCACGTTCGAGGAATTCGACAAGATGGTGACGCATCGCTGCACCGACTTCGGCATGGCTGAGCAGAAGGTTTACGGTGACGGCTTCGTGACCGGTTACGGCCGCGTTGAGGGCCGGCTTGTGTTCGTGTTCGCGCAGGACTTCACCGTGCTGGGCGGATCGCTCTCTGAGGCCAACGCTGCGAAGATTGTGAAGATCATGGACATGGCAATGAAAGTCGGCGCGCCGGTGATCGGGCTGAATGATTCCGGCGGAGCGCGCATCCAGGAAGGCGTGATGTCGCTGGCCGGCTACGCCGATATTTTCCTGCGCAACACGCTTTCAAGCGGCGTGATCCCGCAGATTTCGGCGATCATGGGACCGTGCGCCGGCGGAGCGGTGTATTCGCCCGCGATCACCGACTTCATTCTGATGGTGGACAAGACTTCTTACATGTTCGTGACCGGGCCGGACGTGATCAAGACAGTCACGCATGAAGAAGTGACCAAGGACGAACTGGGCGGCGCGGGCACGCATAACGAGACTTCCGGCGTGGCGCACTTCATGGCGCATGATGACGCCGAGTGCCTTTCGATGGTTC
>JBAIYI010000371.1:0-2692 GCA_037915955.1 Terriglobales bacterium | reverse complement strand
CGGTCATCCCCTGCATCACCTGATCGGTGAGGACCAGGTCCGGTGTTACGAAGTCGAAGAGGCGCAACGCCTCCGCCCCCGAAGACGCGCAGATGACGTGATGGCCGGCTTTCTCCAGCAGCATTTTGCGGAGAATCAGCGGGTTCAGCTCATCGTCAACAGAGAGGATGGTTGCCATGAAGGGGACCAGGACACACGGAAACCGCGTGAGATGCAGGAGCTACACAGGAAGTTTGTATCGGATTACGAGCTTTTAGGCAAGCCCGTGACTTAGGACCACCACCGCCAGGCGCTCACGGGCATTTTGGTGCGTTCTGCTAGCAAACGGTTCAGGCTGTGTGATTTCGGTCACAGTAACTGCTGCGAATGTAGGCGAGACTGCCGCCATGCAATCCGAAGCTGAGATTGACGTGGAAGTGCTCCGCTCCATCCGGCACCTGCTCACCACGGTGGCCGCGGCGGCGGAGCTGATCAAGATGCGCAGGGCTGAGGATGGGATGGATGAGGCCTGCGAACGCGTCCGTGTGGCGGCGCTGGAACTTGAGACCCGGCTGGCCGAAATGGGGTTCACCTTCGACGGCACGCTGCTTACTTAAAGAAGCACTCAGCATTCAGCACTCAGCATTCAGCCCCTGAACACTTTCGTGAGAGAGAGTGGAGAAGCTCACCACGGACGCACCCATCCCACCAAAACCAAAAACGGGCTCGGCGGGACCCAGGGGCGGAGAGGTGGAGGAATACTTCGCCGCAGATTCACGCAGATGAGCGCTGATCGAAGAGAAATTCATTGCTCTTGTGGTTCCCTTCGATACGCCCACGGCAGCCCTGCAATAACCCGCGGCTAAGCGCTTTTCACTACATGAGCTAGGTCATTCAGCGGAGCAGATAAGAAAGTTTTAAAAAAGTAATTGACTTCAGTTTTTACCGCGCAGTAATATCCGACAACTTTGCTTAATTAGTCCCGCTCGTACTTGCCGTTCACGGCGGGAATGAGTTGGCTTGGGTATCATTCTGCGAACGACGGAAATAGCAGGCCAAGCCTCCAGTACAACTTTGCGGTAAAAAACCGGTCGCTCCGGACGAGGCAGACGTGTGCCTTGCCACCGGCAAAGTTCCGAGCTCAAGCGAGAACTGCGGGCCGCGCAGTGGATCAACCCCCACCAACTGAAGAACACAGGAGACAGAATGTATTTCAACGCCAATGGTGAGAAAATTTCTCGCTCCCGCTGGAAAGAGATGTACAACGCCTTCAAGAACCGGCAGGAGATTGTAAAGGCCGGACTGACCCGCCGCGACCTGCTGAAGATGGGCCTGCTGACTTCGGGCGGCATGCTGGTTTTGAAGAAAGGCCTGAGCTCGCGCGCCTGGGCCGATAGCTGGGGCAGCGGCAACTGCTATTCGGGGACGAGCGGATGCGGTAACTGCGCCAGTCCTTCGACGCGGCCCTGGATCGTGAACCTGCCCATCCCGCCGGTGAAGCAGCCGATCGCGCTCTCCGCGCTTACCGGACCGACGCCGACCATCGCGCCGAACAACGCGATCAATCCTGCGACCGGCATTGCTTACGAGGGTCGCACGCGCGCGCACCAGTCACCGATTGGCAGCAACGGCAACCTGCCATTCCCGGCCGCGACGGTTTATCAGGTCAACCAGCAGGTGGCGAACGTGAGCATGCATCCTGATTTGCCGATGCAGAGATTGTGGACTTATGACGGTTACTCGCCGGGGCAGACTTATGTGGCGCACTACGGCACGCCGATTCTGATTCGCAACTACAACAACCTGCCCTCCGATAACGGCGGCTTCGGCATCAACTCCGTCTCCACGCACCTGCACAACGCACACACACCGTCTGAAAGTGACGGCTTCCCCTGCGATTACTTCGCTTCCGGGCAGTACTATGACCAGTACTATCCGAACCAGCTTGCCGGCTTCCTCTCCGATCACCAGTCGACGAACGGGGACATCAACGAAGCGCTGAGCACGCTGTGGTATCACGATCATCGCGAAGGCTACACAGCGCAGAATGTCTATAAAGGGCTGGTTGGTCACTACATTCTTTTCAACCAGTACGATACCGGCGACGAAACCACCGGGTTCCGGCTGCCTTCGTTCCCGAACTACGACATACCGATGATGTTTGCCGATCGCTGCTTCGACGCGACCACCGGCGATCTGGTATTCGACACTTTCAATACGGATGGGATTCTAGGCGACAAGTTCCTGGTGAACGGTGCGGTCCAGCCGGTGCTGCACGTGAGCCCGCGGCGGTACCGCTTCCGCTGGATCAACACCGGGCCCTCGCGGTTCCTGCAGATCTACATCACGGACCTGAACAACCTGACTACATCGCAGCCGTTCTACCAGATTTCCAACGACGGCAACCTGCTGCAGAAGCCGGTCCAGGTACCTGCCGTGGCTTTGGGTGTGGCAGAACGCGCGGATGTGATCATCGACTTCTCCAAGTACGCGGGGAAGACGATCTATCTGGAGAACCGCCTGATCCAACCGAACGGACAGGGTGGGCCCTCCGGAAGCGTAAGCAGTCCCGGCCAGGGCTACATGATGCTGCAGATTGTGGTGGACCAGCCGACTGTGGCGGACAACAGCGTGGATCCGGCGACCCTGCCGAGCTACTACGCCCTGCCGAGCGTGAGCGGCACGCCGCGCGTGAGCCGGACTTTCAACTTCG
>JBAIYI010000483.1:0-3771 GCA_037915955.1 Terriglobales bacterium | reverse complement strand
ATGCCATGACCGGGCCGGACACGTCGCTCATTGGTGGGATTGTGGCCGCGGCGGTGCTTCTGATTCTGAATTATGTGCTGGCGGAAGTCTCCGGGCTGAACCGGCGGTTCCGGCGGCTGATCCAGGGGTCGCCTACGCTGCTGATCCACAACGGGCAGATCGTGCAGACGCACATGGCCAAGGAGCACGTTTCAATCGACGAGCTTTTCCGCCAGCTGCGCGAACATGGCTGCTCCGGACCACAGGAAGTTGCGTTGGCGGTGCTGGAGGTGGACGGTTCGGTGAGCGTGCTGAAATATGACGATGTTCCCGAGCACGCCAAGGTGCACAAGCGCATGCGCTTCCTGCAGCGCAATTGAATTAGACCCAATGGCTCGACCTGGCAAACTCGAATCCGGAGCAGAGATCAAAACATGAATCCTGAAGAACTGAACGAACAGACAGAGCACGCCCATCATTCGGGACAAAAAGCCATCGGCCTGACGACGGCGATCACGGCGGTGCTGCTCGCGGTTGCAACGCTGCTCGGCCATCGGGCGCACACCGAAGAAGTTGTGCTGCAGGGCGAGCGCAACACGCAGTGGGTGAACTTTGACACCAAGCGCATGCAGCGTGTTGTCCATGAGGACTTTGCGTTGCTGGCGTCTTCCCTGCCTGGCGCTCGGGAGAAAGAAGCCGAGTTCAAGGAGAAAGCCCGGCTGGAGCGTGAAGGCGAGGCGGCGAAAAACGGCAAACCGGCAAAGGAAGGCACGGACAAGATCCAGGAGCATGCTCTTGAAATTGACGCCGAGATGAGAGCCACGCAGCGGCGCGCGAATTTCTATGACAGCTCAGAGCTGTTCCTGGAAATCTCCATTGTGCTGTGCTCCATTGCGCTGCTCACGGAGACGCGCCTCTACTGGAAGGCTTCTTTTGTGTCCACGGCCATTGGCATTGCGGTAGTGTTGTACGCGCTGCTTGGGACGCACTAGCGCCTGATGTAGCACTAACGAGTGGTATCGAGCGCGACTCCGTTGACGGAATTCACGCTGAGCTGCGTGCTGCTTCCGGAGATGGTCCGCGCAGGCGCCGGAGCGCCGTTCTGGTTGGCAACGTTGGTAAAGACCAGCACCGAACCTGAGCCCTGGTCGGCTATGTAAAGCTCTCCGTTTGCTGCATTGCGATTGAGAAACATCTGGCCCGGAGCAGTGAGTCCAGTTTGCGCGCCAACGATTTTTGCTGATGGGCCAACATCAGGGCTGCTCGTTGCGCCCTCGGCATTGGCGTAATCTGTAACGCTCACCGGCGCCCTGCTGTTGGAGACGAAGAGACGGAAATTTTGATCCAGCGCAAGCCCGCTTGGCCCGGCCAGTCCGGTATCTGGTCCGTTGATGGTCACTGAGGCCACACCGACCCCGTTCTGGAACGACGCTGAATCAATGCGCTCCACGGAGTTAGCAGTAGGTTCGGTTACATAGAGCTGATCGTTGCTTGCGTCGAGAAAGATCTGGCCGAGCGGGGTCAGCATGTCAAAGTTGCGGGTCGGCTGGGTGTTGCCATTCGCTACCGAGGCAGAACCGAAGACGAGGACGTGCGTGCCATCGGCCACGTAGAGATTGTCATTGTTGTCCAGCACCACCGAGAGCGGGGCAGAAAGGCCAGTATTATTGCCGATGATCGTACGATTGGGAGCTATGTCGCCATTGAGCGTTGAAATGCGATCAAACACCAGGATGGAGTGCGCGCCTTTGTTGGCCACAAACAAGCGGTCATTGGTGGTGTCCAGAAACATGCCTTCGGGCGACGAAAGGCTCACCGTGCTCCCACTGACCGTGGCCGTGGGAGCGATGTTTCCGGTTGCGGCGGTGGCCTGGCTGAAGCGCAGGATCGCGTTCGAAGTGAGCACGTAGAGCTGTCCGGTGGCAGGAGCAGCGGTTTCACCCACGCGGGGCGAAATCACGCAGCCTGCCAGAGAAAGAACCATCGCGAACAGTAACAGTTTCAGGATTCGCATGTCGGCCTTTCACCAAGGAAACAGATCGCAATCCGATATCATAAATACAAACCCGCCCATGATCATCTATATCGCCACCACGAACCCGGGCAAGCTGCGCGAGTTCCGCGAAGCCGCAGGCTCAGCTTCTTTGACGCTTGAACCCGTCCCGGGGCTCAAAGATATTCCGCCGGCGGTTGAAGACGGTGAAACGTTTGAAGCCAATGCCCGCAAAAAAGCGGAGTATTACAGCCGTTTTGTCCCCGGCGAGCTGGTGCTGGCCGAAGACTCCGGCTTATCCGTTGATGCCTTAGGCGGCGCGCCCGGCGTGCATTCCGCCCGCTACGCTGCCCTGGTCGCGCATGGTGGCCCCGGGCACGAGAATTCTGACGATCTGGAGAACAATCGCGTCCTGCTGGCAGAGTTAGAACGCATTGGCGCCAGAAGACCTGCGTCAAGATATGTTTGCGTGATCGCGCTGGCACGCGATGGCCAGACTTTACAAACGTTTACCGGAGAGGCCCATGGTCAGATCATCCCTGAGCCTCGGGGAACGGGAGGGTTCGGCTATGATCCTCTCTTCTATTTTCCCGAGCTGGGCCGCACTTTCGCCGAGCTGGACCTCAAGGAAAAGCGCGGATATAGCCACCGTGGAGTGGCCTTCCGGCAGTTTCTGGCCTGGTACGCACAAAAGTCGGTGTCCGGACGCATGTAACCATTGCGCTTCTCTGCAAATCCAAGTAGATTCGAGGCTTCCAAGCCGTGAAACGCCCAGGCCCAGCAACGGAAAAACCCGGAAATGGCACCACGGATAAGCACCAGCGCATCCTGGATGCCGCCATTGAGGTGATTGCCGAAAAGGGCTTCTTCCATTCCCGGGTCTCGGAAATCGCAGACCGCGCCGGGGTGGCCGATGGCACCATTTACCTTTATTTCAAGAACAAAGACGAGCTCTTGATGGCGTCGATTGATTCGGCTTTCCACCGTTTCATCCGCCGGGCCAGTTCGGCCATCAGCGAAATTGAGGACCCGCGAGAGAAACTCCGTCGCATGGCCTATCTGCACCTGGAAGGACTGGGCAGCAACCGTAATCTGGCCATCGTCTTCCAAACCGAGTTGCGGCACAGCGCCAAATTTCTGGGCCAGTTCTCTCACAACCTGATGGTGGAGTATTTTGATCTTATTAAGGGTGTGCTGCGGGATGGCCAGGCGCGAGGTGTCTTCCGGGCAGACATTTCCGTCACCATTGCAGCGCATTGCTTCTTTGGCGCAGTGGATGAGATAGTTACCTCGTGGATCCTGTCGGATCGCGATAAGGACCGCGACCACCATCTCCCGGGCCTGGCGGATTCCGTGGTTTCCGTGATTCTTAAAGGCGTACAAGCAGGCAACGATTATGGAAATCAGGACGCTGGCTGACATCTTTTTCGCCTCCGTGGCCCACGATCTTGACCGCCACCTGCTCTTCAAGCAGGGTACGAACTGGCGCATCATCTCCTCTCGCCAGCTCTATGGTTACGTTTCCTCCCTGGCCCGCGTTTTCACGCAGTGGGGCATCAGCAAGGGCGATCGCGTTGCCATCCTGAGCGAGAACCGGCCGGAATGGATGCTGGTGGACTTTGCCTGCGTCACCGGCGGTATTGTGGATGTCCCGATCTACGCCACCCTCACCGCCGAGCAGACTCTCTACGTCCTGCAAAACTCCGGCGCACGCGTAGCCTGCGTATCCACGCAAGAGCAGCTCAAGAAGGTGCAGTCGATCCAGGCGCGCACCAGTGTAGAGAAGATCATTGTTTTTG
>JBAIYI010000387.1:0-2514 GCA_037915955.1 Terriglobales bacterium | reverse complement strand
CACCGAGGTCGCAACCACAATGCGGACCCGGTTCGATGTTTGGGGTGGGGTGATACCCGAACCTGATGACATGATTGTCAATAAGAACGGCCGCCGGGAAACAGGAAACCGGGCAGGTTAGCTGCTTTCGGGTGGCCGGACTCGAGCCTCAAACCTTTTCTACGCTTTGTTTTCCCGGGCCGGTTCGTCCTTTTCCAGCATGCTCTGGGCTGTTTTGATGGCCGTAACAATGATCACGGGCACCGCGCCAATCAGGCCAATGAAAAAGAGGTATTTGAATACCGGCAGAATATGCTGCGCCAGGAAATCCACGTGACTCATTGTAGTCCTGCCGCCATGCGGAATCAAAGTTACCAATGATTTCCGATTTGCAGGGCCGCCGGCTCTGCTTCCTGCTCCCGTCAGGCGCTTGTTAAAATCGTGACCAGTGCGCCATATTCCCACCAGAGCCTGGCTGCTGTCCGCGGGTTCAGCAGTGTTGCAGATCCTTGTCTTCCCCCGGACTGGGCTGTTTTTCCTTTGTTGGATTGCGGTGGCGCCCCTGATTTATGCGCTGCTGCGCGGCCGCGGCGGCGAGGGCGAGTTGGTGGATTCTGAGGGCCGGTCCCTCCGCCCCTTTACTCTCTGGCAGGGATTTCTGGTCGCATGGTGCTCCGGAGTCCTCTGGTACCTGGGCACCTGCTATTGGATTTACCCGGTCATGAACATCTATGGCGGCTTGAATGGCTTCGTTTCTTTTCTTCTGACGCTTGCCTTCTCGCTGATCATGGGGCTGCACCACGGTGTCTTCGGATTTCTGGTGGTGCTCATGTCGCGCCGGTCGAGCATGGGAAACCGCCGTCCGCTGTTCCTGGCCCCTTTCTTCTGGGTCACGCTTGAGCTGGTTCGCGACCGACTCGTTGGGGTGCCCTGGAATCCCTTGGGCGGCGCGCAGGTGGATAATGTGCCCTTTGCCCGCATCGCCGAAGTCACAGGTGTGTACGGTCTTTCATTCGCCGTGATGCTGGTGAACTGCGCATTTGTGGCGGGGCTGTTACTGTTCGGTCGCCGCCGCAGGAGTCTGCTGGTCTCGGCGACTGCAGCAGCCATCGCGCTGCAAATGGGAGTGTTCGCCAAATCCGAGCCATTTCCGTCCTCGAAGCAGGCGGTGCTTGTCCAGGAGAATGTCCCCATTCTGGATCCAGCAAAATGGACACCGCAGTTTTACGATCAGACAATCGGGTCGCTGGCTCAGCTCAGCGTTGCCGGCAGCAAGCAGGTCCATGCAACTCCCGGATTAATCGTCTGGCCGGAGTCACCGGCGCCATTTTTCGAAAACGATCCCAGGCTTCAGCATTGGCTCACGGCTATCGCACAGGACACCAGCTCCTTCATGGTGGTCGGCGGCGTCGCTTTCGCATCGAACGATCCCGCCAGGCCGCAGCAGCAGATTTACAATTCCGCCCTGATTATTGATCCGTCCGGCCGCCAGATAGGTCGCTACGACAAGATGCACCTGGTCCCCTTCGGGGAATACATTCCATTTCAGGATCTGCTCTTCTTTGCCAGCAAGCTCACCCGAGAGGTTGGCGATTTTGCCCGCGGAACCGAACGGAAAGTTTTCGACTTGAACGGCACCCGCTACGGCGTTCTGATCTGTTATGAATCGGTATTTCCTGACGAGGTACGCCAGTTCGCCGCGAACGGTGCGCAAGTGCTTATCAATATTTCCAATGACGGCTGGTACGGCGAAACCGGGGCGCCTTTTCAGCACATGCAGATGGCCCGAATGCGTGCAATCGAGAACCACCGCTGGCTGTTGATCGATACCAACAACGGCGTAACGGCAGCCATTGACCCTTATGGCAGAGTGGTCACGCGGGCACAAAGAAATGTCCGTACCGCAATCACCGTGCCTTACTCGCCCGAGTCAGAAACCACCTTTTACACTCGTAACGGCGATATTTTTGCGTACCTGACTGTGATAATCTCAGTACTAGCAAGCCTGTGGCGCACCCGCATCCCTGCGCGGACCATGATTGAAGCCCGGCCTGCCTGACAGAACATTATGGTTGAAGAATTAGAACGCGAATATATTGCAGTCCGCGACAAAGTCACGGACCTGCGGAGCTATCTTTGACGCTCCCGCTCTCCGTACGCAACTAGCTGACATTGAAAAGCAAATCGCCGATCCCGCGGTCTGGTCAAACCAGGAACGCTCGCAACAGCTCATGCGCCAGCGCAAAAGGCTGGAGTCTTCGCTCGCCATGGATTCCGACCTGGCCCGCCGTTCGGAGGACATCTCCGCCTACTTTGACCTTGCGCGCGAAGGCGAGTCTGTCACCGACGACCTCAAGAAGGAAATCGACGATCTTCGCGAAATCGCCGATAAGCTTGAGACGCAGACGCTTCTTTCTGGTGAAAATGATGCCCGCAACGCGATCGTGACGATACACCCCGGCGCTGGCGGCACCGAGTCACAAGATTGGGCAGACATGCTGCTGCGTATGTATCTGCGCTGGGCGGAACGCCAGG
>JBAIYI010000183.1:0-2665 GCA_037915955.1 Terriglobales bacterium | reverse complement strand
GAGCTTCCCGGCGAGCTTCGACGTAAGTCTTTTGTTTTCGGGGAGACCCTATGACTCCCCCACCCCCACTGGGAACCGTTTACCACAGAGTACACAGAGGGCACTGAGGTCGAAACCCAAAAACACTCGCCGCAGATGAACGCTGATAAAAGCAGATCAGGAGGAATCGGGGAGGATCGGGTCATCGGATGATTGGATCGTCGGATGATTGGATCATAGGATCATTGGATCATCGGGCGCGATCGGGAGATCTGAGGGAGGGCGCAGAGAAAAAGGGATTGGTAAGTCTCAGCTGTCGGTAATCCCGTCAAGAGGACCTGAGTAATCACCAGAATTCCTCAAGTTTTTGATTAAGGCAGCCACCAGAGCGGGAAATATTTCTTATAATCGAGAAGAAGCGACGCCACGCCCGTCACCAAAGTTCTATTGCAGGAGTTGATTTAAGGCAGTATGGCGACAAAAAAGACCACAGGCACAAGCAGCAAGGGCAGCAACAGCAAGAAATCCAAGACGCAGAGCCGGGTGACTCCGATTGATCAGGCGTCCGGTAACGGCGCAAGCAGCATTGAGAACTTCCCTTCCGCGACGATCCACCCGGGGCTGGAAGAGGAAATCCGGCGGCGGGCCTATGAGCTGTATGAGGAGCGGGGCCGGCAGGATGGACTGCACCAGGAAGACTGGGAGCGAGCGCAGACGGAAGTTCTTTCCCGATATCGGAAGGAGAGCGCCTAGACCGCCCGCGAATGAAGCAAGTTCTGCTCTTGGACGATAACCCCGCGCAGCTGACCATCCGCCAACTGGTGCTGCGAAAGGCTGGACTGGAAAGTCATGTGGCGACCACGGCCCAGTCTGCCCTGGCGCTGCTGCGGAGCGAGCTTGGACAGGAAAAAATAGGGCTGGTGATTACGGACCATCTGATGCCCGGCACGGACGGCACCCAGTTTGTGCAGGAGCTGCGGGAGTTTAACAGTGACATCCCCGTCATTGTTATCAGTGGTTTAGCGGAAGCGGAGCCGGAATATGCGGGCCTGAACGTGGAATTCCGGGTGAAGCCATGCGACCCTGAAGATTTGATCTCTCTAGTCAAGGTTAAGCTAAATAATCCTGAGCATCGGGCGACCGCCTAATTGCATTGCTAAGCAGTTGAAAACATACTAAGCTCAGTACCATGCCACTACTTGGAAGTTTTTGCTTACTTTTCGCTTTGGCGCTTGCCGCTTATAGCTTTGTGGCCGGAATCATAGGGTTTATTCGTAAGGACGAACGGGGGTTCCGGCTGGCTGAAACAGCCCGACGGGCTGGAATCGGCAGCTTTATTGCCGTCACGGGCGCTGCATTCGCGCTGGTCTGGGCGGCACTGAACAACGATTTCTCACTCGCTTACATACATGGTCACAGCAATCGGGCGCTGCCCACGGCATACAAACTGGCCGCGCTGTGGTCCGGACAGGAAGGTTCACTGCTGTTCTGGGCGTGGCTGCTGGCAACTTACGGCTTTGTGTTGCGCGTACGGCACAAAACTGACCGCCGGCTGTTTGCCGGCGCTTCAATGATTCTGGCCGGCATCCAGGTGTTCTTCCTGCTGCTGGTCAATTTTGTTGCGAATCCATTCGGCATCATGGATCGGATTGCGGCAGACGGCAACGGGCTGAATCCGCTGCTGCAGTATCCGGAGATGGTGATCCACCCGCCGATGCTGTATCTGGGCTACGTGGGATTCTCCGTGCCATTCGCTTTCGCGCTGGGTGCGTTGATCATGCGCTACCCCGGCGAGAAGTGGATCCACATTACGCGGCGCTGGACAATGGTGACCTGGCTCTTCCTGACCTGCGGAATCTGCCTGGGCATGCACTGGGCTTATGCCGTGCTGGGCTGGGGCGGATACTGGGGCTGGGACCCGGTAGAGAACGCTTCCCTGCTGCCGTGGCTGAGCGGAACGGCCTTCCTGCACTCGGTAATGATGCAGGAAAAACGCGGGATGATGAAGATGTGGAACATGTGGCTGATCTTCACTACGTTCCTGCTGTCGATCCTAGGCACGTTCCTGACGCGCTCCGGCATTGTGCAATCCGTCCACGCGTTTGCGCAATCGAGCATTGGCGCATGGTTTGATGGCTTCCTGGTCATCGTGATCGCAGTATGCATCTGGGCGTTTGTGAAGTATCGCGGCGACCTGAAGTCGGAGAACAAGCTGGAATCGCTGGTATCGAGAGAGTCCAGCTTCCTGTTCAACAACCTGGTTCTGCTGGCGGCGTGCTTCGCAGTGCTTTGCGGGACGCTCTTCCCGATCCTTTCTGAATGGGTGCGCGGCTTCAAGATCACGGTAGGAGCGCCGTTCTTCAACAAGGTGATGCTGCCGATCGGGTTGTTCCTGATCTTCCTGACGGCCGTGGGCCCACTGCTGGCGTGGCGCAACACGTCATTGGGCAGCCTGAAGCGCAACTTCCTGTATCCCGCCGCGCTCTCGTTGGGGCTCGGCGTGCTGCTGGTGTTCCTGGGCATAAAGCCGTGGCAGGACATTCCTTACCTGTACTCGTGGCTGGCGTTTGTTCTCTGCACACTGGTGCTGGCAACGATTGCGGCTGAATTTCTACGCGGTGGCATGGTGCTGAAGGGCAAGCTGAACACGAACCTGTTCGGAGCCATGTATCACCTGACGCGCCGC
>JBAIYI010000813.1:0-2490 GCA_037915955.1 Terriglobales bacterium | reverse complement strand
TTGCGTTACATCCGCCACAGGAGTTCCCCAAATTGATGAAGCGAGCGTTCCTGTACGTTCTCATCTTTGCTGCAAGCCTCGCCCTGATCGCACAACAACCCGCAAAGCCGGCACCCAAGCCGATTTACCTCAGGGCCGGCCACCTCTTCGACGCGACGAGTGACTCAATACGCGACAACATGGTGATCCTGGTACTGGGCGATCGCATTGAGAGCGTTGGTCCGGCTTCGGCGGTTATGATTCCCGGGGGAGCGACGGTGATCGATCTTTCGCGGGATACGGTCCTGCCCGGGCTGATTGACTGCCACACGCACCTGGGCGCGCGCGCAGATCGCTATGACGAGATTTATCGCTTCAAAGACACACCTTTCAGCAGCGCCTTTGCAGCCGTAGTGCATGCGCGCAAGACGCTGGAAGCAGGCTTCACTTCAGTCCGCGACGTGGGCTCACTGCCGTTCATGGCGGTGGATTTGCGCAATTCAATCAATGAAGGTCTGGTGCCCGGGCCGCGCATTGTTGCCAGCGGACCGGCCATCTCCATCACCGGCGGCCATGGCGACCTGAATAACTATTCGCCTCAGACACGCGTGACCATGTTTCCGGAAGAGCGGGATTTCGCGATTGCAGACGGCGTAGACCAGATCCGGCACGTAGTTCGCGCGCAGGTGAAATATGGCGTGGATGTGATCAAGATTCTCGCCACCGGCGGAGTGCTCTCCAAGGGGGACAGCCCGGGAGCTCCGCAATACACACCGGAAGAGCTGAAGGCTGCGGCCGAGGAAGCGCACATGGCGGGACGGAAAATCGCCGCCCACGCGCACGGCGCGCAGGGAATCAAGAACGCGATCCTTGCCGGCATCGACTCGATTGAACATGCCAGCCTGATTGATGACGAAGGCATCCGCCTGGCCAAAGAGCACAATACGTTTCTGGTGATGGACATTTACAACGACGATTACATCCTGGGAAAGGCGATCGAATTCGGTCTGCCCAGGGAGAACGTGGAAAAAGAAAAGATGGTCGGCCGCACCCAGCGCGAGAACTTTGAAAAAGCGGTGAAGGCCGGGGTAAAGATGGCGTTCGGGACCGATGCCGGAGTGTATCCGCATGGCGACAACGCCAGGCAGTTCTTTTACATGGTGAAGTTTGGAATGACGCCTGCGCAGGCAATCCACGCTGCGACCAGCAATGCGGCCGAGTTGATTGGCCGCGCGAAGGATGTGGGGACGATTGAGCCGGGGAAGTACGCTGACATCATCGCCGTTTCCGCTAATCCGTTGCAGGATGTAAAGGCGCTGGAGAATGTCGGCTTCGTAATGAAGGGCGGCGCGGTGGTGAAGGACGGGATCAGCGCTAAAGCGGGGCGGTAACGGAACACCTTTGAAACACAGAGGAACAGAGGAAGCAGAGGCAAAATTGTTTTTCGAACCTCTACTCCCGATGGGTCATCAAGGCGCAAGACGCTTCTTGCCCCAGGCCCTTCTTTCCTCTCCAAGGTGACAACTGGCAGCGCTCACCGCTAGAGTCTTATCGGGAGGCCCCGATGCGTAAAGCTGCACTAGTGTTCATCGTGCTCGCCTGTTTTTCACTGAAGGCGCAACAAACTCCGCCCAAAGCACCAGAAAGTAAGGCATCGAATTGCGAGTGTGGCCACGGGCTTTCCGCCCAGGAGGCGCAAGCCATGCGAGAAGACCTGCAGCGCATGAAGGCGCTGGTACAGCAGATGCAGACTAACCTTGCATTCGTGGATGTGACTCAGTCCCCGCTGAAGCACCAATTCCAACTCGAAATCGATATGTGGCAGGCGCTTATCACGAACATGGAGCGGCGGCTCAACGCACCTTCGGGCCAATCACCAGCGCGTTAGTAAATTTCCGTCAGGATTTAGCGAGCCGGGTTACAATCTTCGACAACTTTTAGCTTTAGCCTGCCACGATTGGCGAAGCAGCCTTAGGAGAAGGGGCTCGTTCGCTGTTGAACATGGACTATCCTGCAACCGGCGCAGGATCGCGCCGTTTTACGCGACACCGCATTGATGTCCGCCTGAAAGTCTCTTTTCGGGACGAAGGCAAACCTGTTTCTGTCTTCGGTCGGGCCAACGTGCTGGGACGGGGCGGTCTTGGGGCATTCATTCCCTACAATCTCCGAATCGGCACTCAGGTCACGCTGGAACTAAGCTTTCCCTATTCTCCAGCGGAATTGAAAATTGAAGCCGTCATCCGCAATTCTCTCGGGTTCCGCTACGGACTCGAATTCATGAAGATGGGCGACGAAGCTCTGGAAGTAATCGTTCAGAACTGCAACGCAGCCGCAGTGCTCGAATAACTCCGTCAAACCAGCAGTTCCGGATTGCATCGCGACTTTTCTGCGGGTAAACTCTTGCGCTAAGAAACCCACAACCCACAAGCTGTGCCCTCGACCCCCGGTCGTGCCAGGGATCCGGTCTGAAGCGCAAACTGTGAAACATCCCACGGAGCACCGATGTTGTTT
>JBAIYI010000702.1:0-1954 GCA_037915955.1 Terriglobales bacterium | reverse complement strand
CGCACTGGGTCTGGGCATTCTGGTCGCGTCCAAACTGCTCGTAGTGACGATGCTTCCATACGCAAACCGGGCGATGATTCAGGTATGGTACACCGTTTCAGCTGCGTCCTACGACATTGCTCTTCTTGTGTGGGTCGGATACCTATTTTCGCCCGAGCGTGCGGTTGCAAGTTCCGAACTTCCCCAGCATTCGCAACTTGAGCAGTGGAACCAGGCAATTTTGGAGCTTATACATCAATGATTGTTACTCTGATCGTTATCGCGCTTGCGCTTAGTGCCATTGGGTTGTTCTATACAGTGGCGCGTCGCCGCGGGAAGCAGGCCCGGCAGTCGGTAAAACCTGTGGACCTGAAGGCATTCCGCACCCTGATGGACCGCGACGATGAGCAGTTCCTTCGCGAACGGCTTCCGCGTGGGGAGTTTTCGCGCCTGAAGCGCCAGCGTGTTGGCGTGACGTGGCGATATGTGACCAGGATCGCCGGCAATGCGGCCGTGGTCATGCGCATGGCCGAAGCAGCGCAGAGCAGCACCAATCCTCAGGTGGTACAGGCCGCCACACTGGTCCTGGAAATGGCAACACAGATCCGCACACAATCTCTTGTGGCGATGCTCAAGCTGTCACTGGAATATGCGCTGCCTTCGCTGCAGCTTACCCCGGCCGCGCTGGCTCCAACCTACCAGAGTCTCCGCGAGAACGTGCGGCGCCTGGGAGCTTTGCAGACCCAGACCTCGGTTCCAGCGGCAATCGCAATATAGAGTCCATTTTTCATCCAAAAGCCCCGACGCGTGCGGGGCTTTTTCTTTTGCTACCGAAGCGACGAGACCAGAAGCTTTGGTTTCCTCCGCCTGGTGGATGCAGAGGCCGTGCTATGCAGCTTCGTCCTCCGGCTCGCCGGAATCTTCTCGTTGCCGATTCGGCGGCAGGTGATCGGGACGGGCGTATTCCTCATGGGTGTGGACCGGGCGCTCCGGACGATGGGCGGCGTCCTCTACCCCATCGACTGCCGATGCTTCCAGACCCTGCCCGGTTTCGGCCAGCTCTTCCACGGATTCTTCATTGGCGTCTTCCATGCCAGAAAGCCGCTGCGTGCTCCCGGACTGGCCGGCGCTGCCAATCCCGACCTGGCCGGGATCGGTGCCCAATTCGTCGAGTTGGGCCTGATTGTCTCCCCGCCGCTCCGGCGACCGCTCATCCTTGTCAAAACGACTCCGATTGGCCATTGCATCCTCCTCTGGTTGGAATCTGCTGGCGAGCAGCCGAATCGCGGCCGCCCGAAGTAGATAGGATGCAGATCAGCGGATGGCCGCCCGGGCTGAAAGAGCGGCAGCCGCGCTGATTACGATGGTCACCAGATTTTCTGGATTCCGAACAAATTGTTAATCTTCGGGACGGACTGCACGTTTGTGCTAACTTGAAGAAGGTTTGAATTTTACTTCTGTAGTTTCCGGGACTACCCCATGATCTTGAAGGCCACTGAAGATTTTAAGCAGCGTTCGCTGAGCGCTCTGCCCACCCTGCTGGAACGGCTGGCATACATATGTTCCCTGCAGATGCCGGACGGCTCTTATCGCCACTGGGGGCTTGCCCGGACTTTCGGCGCGCGGGCAGCGCAGGAAGCGGTTCGCCTTGCGCACCTGGAAACGGCCGGGAAACTGGTGCGGGAGCCTCTCCGCGAAATCTACAGCGACTACCAGCACGCCGCAGGACAAGGCAAAAATGCACGGGCGTTACGCGCGGAATCGTTTGTCCTGAATGCTCCGGTCAACGACGACGGGCTTCTCGGTGCTCATCTTCGTTTGCTGCAGAACTCTGTTCAAGCTCTTGCCCGTCAGGAGCGTACCACTCCACAAGTCGCATAGCCACTCCCACCACTTGACCGATCACTTCCGCCTCCTGGGGATGCTTGAGGATGCGCGCCGGCACCGGAGACAGCGGGTGGGATTGCAGCACGAT
>JBAIYI010000613.1:0-5712 GCA_037915955.1 Terriglobales bacterium | reverse complement strand
GCCGTTGCTGCCCGGCCGGCTGAAGTGGATATGTGACTGGATGATGTCGCCTTCCAGGTTGCTGTAAGTGAGCGTGTACTCGATGGTCTTATTGGCGCGGTCTACCTTAGCCTTAAAGATGGCGCTTCCATTGGTGGACTGCGCTGAGACAACCTGATAGCCATCGCAATTTGCGTGGATTCTTTGTGCGAGCGAGGCAATGGGCAAAGCAGTAATGGTGACGGCCACACCGGTCGCCAGGAACTTCAGCATAGCGTTCATGCACTTCCTCCTGTATCCATAGCGAAGACAAACGCTGGTCGGTGAGTATGGTGTCGCACCCCGCAATGCGACGGCGAATCACTATATACCCCGGCCCAGTGGCTTTCAATTGTCCGTTCGGCGGATGTTAGAGATTGCTCATCCGTGGAATCAGGGCGATTGGCCGAAGTGCCATTTTCCTGTTCTGCTTGAGCGGAGGTGAGCAACGCGCAACTTAGCTTTTCCTGGCAAGCTTCAAGTCTGCAAAGCGATCGCTCTTGCCGTTGGTTATCTCGTCGATGGTCCAACGCCAGCTGTCTGTTTTTTGGTCGTAAGTAAATGTGGTGTGGGTTTCTTCCGAAGGGTTGACGATGAAGATGAACGGAATGGAAACGCCCGCCTCTTTGGCGTGCGCGAGTCCCTGGGCGGTGAAGTTCCACGGGCCGGTGGAATCCAGCCACAAACAGCCGTACTGGCGGGCCTTGGCGTCCCAGCCGATATACACTATCGCCTCGTAAACCGGATCACCGCTGGCCTTCTTTTCGCGGGAGACTTCATGGAGTTGCACGTATTCGCGATTGAGCACCCATTCAATGTGGACATCGTGCGTTGTCTGCTTCCCGCCAATGGTCCCCTGCAGGACCCAGTCACCAGGCATGCGATCGAGCAGTTGAAGCGGCGAATTCGTCGCCGGCTGCTGCGCGAAAGAAAACGCCGCGACGAAAAGAATGCGGCAGATCATACGGAGGTGATCCCAACCAGGCATGAGTCCCTCACGACGAGAAGTTTTTTGGAAACGCGTCACCTTACCACAGTGGGCGTTGAACGCCAATGGTGAACAATGCCGCAAGGCGGCCACTCAGCGGATCCGCTTCGCCGGAATTCCCGCATAGATTGAGTCAGCTTCCAGCGACATATGCTTTGGGACAAAGCTCAGCGCGCCGACTTCACAATTCGCGCCGGTGGTTACTCCAATCTCAACAATGCTGTTGACTCCGATTGTCGTGTTCCTGCCCAGATGCACTCGTCCGGTTTTGACTATTCCTCCCTCGACTGTGTGGCCCGAGATATGCGCGTCTGCGCCGATCACCACATCATCTTCAAATTCCAGAAGGTTGTAATCGTTAAGTTCCAGGCTGTTGACATAGACCCGCCGGCCAAGCCGCGCGCCTGCCAGTCGCATGTGGAATGTCCAGATGGGCGATCCCCGGAAGAAAGTCCCGGCCAGCAGCCGGGCAACATGGTTCGCAGCAGCGTAGCGGGCAAAGTGCAGAAGCGGCCAATCCACGTCGGCGATTCGCGTCTCGGTGTCAGCCGGCGTGTGCCAGCGCAGAAGCCGCAGGACAAGGGGAGAGACCACCAGCAACGCCAGCGCAAAGATGATATAAGAAGGAATAAGGGCGCAGGTCAACACGACGATTTGCAGGCGCGGCCTTGAGCTCAGAATGCCGGCGAGTCGCCACCATAGGATTACGACCGGAAGGGCAGAGAGTCCGCACACGACAATTTCCACCAGGACAAAGGTGCTCACCGTCCAGGCAATTCGCCAGAAGTGGACCATACGCCTCCGCGGTTCTGTCATGAATACTTCCCTCGCTGATTACAATTCTCGCATTTCGATCCGTGGAAAAGGGCCCGCCATTGTTTTGGTTCCCGGCATGGACGGCACGGGAGATTTGTTTTACCGGCAGGTGCCGCTGCTGGAAAAGTCCTACACGGTAGCCAATTACGCGCTGCGCGATGATGCCGCCAGCATGGACGTGCTTGCCGATGACCTGCGGAACGTGATTGAGCAGGCAGCGCCGCAGGAAAAGCGGGCGATCGTGATGGGAGAATCCTTCGGGGGAACCGTGGCGCTCTCCACGGCTCTCAAGTATCCCGAACACGTTGCCGGCCTTGTAATCCTGAATTCTTTTCCTTACTTTTCTCCGCAATTCCGGCTGCGGCTCGCCATCGCCGGGGTGAGTTTCATACCGTGGGGCGCAATGACCATGATTCGCTATGCCACTTCATTGTTCATGCACTCCCGCCACACGCATCGCGACGAACTCAGGAAATTCCTGGAGCTGACGTCGCGTTCCACCCGGCTGGGATACAGGAACCGACTGAAGATCCTGCAGGCTTACGATGTAAGAGAGCGGCTTTGTGAGCTTAAGTGTCCGGCATTGTACGTTGCCGCCGAAAAAGACCACCTGGTGCCTTCAATGGAGCAGGCGCGTCTCATGGCGAAGCGCACCCCCTCCGCGAGCACGGTTGTGCTTACCGGCCACGGACACATTTGCCTGATCGCGCCAGATGTCGATATGAGCCGAATTATTGCCGAGTGGCAGAACGGCATTCCCGGCGTCACGAAAAGCAAAGCGACGCCGTAGCTTACGGGCATCGCTCAAGGTTGCGACCATATTTGAAGAAGCAGCACGGAGAGTCTGCGCTCTTGTGCGAAGACTCTCCGTGCCGTTCCGATTGTTTTATGCCGCAGCTTTTGTTGCTCGCGCTTCGCCTTCCATGGTGCCGTGTATGAAGTGACGATGCTCCGGAGCCGGGAACCCGGCCTCACCAAACGTATTCCGGACCATCATGTTGGTGTCGAAATAGACTTGCCAGTAATGCTGGTTCGCGCAGAACGGACGCACGACCAGCAGCGGACCGGCCAGGGTAAACTCAAGGATCTCGATGACGGGAGCCGGGGAAGGCAGCACGTTGGCAACGCGCGCGATCCCGTCTTTCAGCAGTTCAACCGCCCTGGCGGGATCAACGTCGTGCGCAAGTTGGACCGTCAGGTCCACGCGACGATAGTTGTTGCGCGTGTAATTATGGATGGTATCTCCGAAGACCTTAGCGTTGCCGACGATCGCCATCACATTTGCCGGCGTGGTGAGCGTGGTGGTGAAGAGCCCAATCTCTTCCACGGTGCCGGTGACTCCGCCCACTTCAACAAAATCTGCCACCTTGAATGGCCGCAAAACCAGCAGGAACAGCCCGGCGGCAAAGTTTGCCAGCAGCCCGCTCCAGGCCGCGCCAATCGCCAGGCCGACGCCTACAAGCAGTGCCGCAAACGATGCGGTTTCAACGCCAAAATAGCCAAGCAGCGCAACCACCAGCACCACATTCAGCAGGATGCTAAGAGATGACTGGAGGTAGTTCACCAGTGTGCGATCAAAGTGCTGCCGGTTGAGCGCTTGTCCCATAATCTTCAGGGCGAACTTGATGAGCCATCGCCCAACGAACCAGAGAACGACCGCTCCCAGCGCCTTCAGGGCGAATGCGATCCCGATATTGAGCCACGTTTGTACAGTTGGGTTCATGCGGACCTCCCAGGCCGGCCGCAGATTGAGGTGATGCCGGCCGAAATTTTCCCACTCCAATTTAGGCGGGTCCGCGCGATGCCGAAACTGGCAAAACTGGCAGAAGGCGTCCGGCGCTGTGGGAAGAGCTTCACGCAAAGAAAAATGGAGCAAGCCCTTCGTTAGCCTGCTCCATCGCTTTTTTGAACCGTTACTTCGCCGATTTGTTCTTCGGCGACTTGGTGTCCAGAGTCTTGAGCAGCCCAGCGGCCGAAGCGGGCGGCTTGACCGTGCCATTGATTACGATGTCCTTGGCATTGATCTGCTTGCCGTAGAGTTTCTCGTTGGCATCGCCATCCGGGCGAAGGGTTGAACCTTCCAGCGAGATGCCTGCGAACAATCCTTTCGCGCGTGAATAGGAGAGAACTTCCGCACGCATGGTGACGTCGGTTGCAGCGGCCGCATCACGGCCTTTCGGTCCGGCTGCGGCAGACATATCTCCGCCGAGCTTGACCTTGCTGCTGAGAATGGAATCGGCGCCGCGCGGGTTCATCACCAGCAGAACAAAATCCGTCGCTTGTCCGCCCAACTGCAGACCAAAGCTGCCACCTTCCAGCGCCATCATGGAAGGCGCGCCCCACCGGCCGGTGAAGTCCTTGCCGCCGCGGCAGGTCATCACGCCTCTGCCGTAGCTGCCGCCAAAGCCGATGGCAAATTTCTTGACCGAGGGCAGAACAATCACGCACTCGGCCTTGTCCAGCAGGTCCTGAGGGATGTCATCGGGAACGTTGAGAATTTCGGTCATCACCGTGCCGGCGTTCTCAATGCGTTTGTTTTCGTCTTTCTGCGCAGATGCAGGAAGAGCTGCCAGGAGAACAACAACCATGAACAGAACAATCTTCTTCATTGCCTTCCTCCTATCGGCCCTGTCTAGTCTTCATCCTACGCCCAGGCGATGATCTTCGTCACATGCTCGCGTGATAGTTGTGGACTCGTGATGGAGAAGCCGCTATAGTTCTGCTCCCAAGAATGGAAAGGATAGTAAGGACTACTCATGCAAACACTGAATGTTGGCGCAGGTCGAAGCGATGAGGAGTACAAGGCAGCTGAGGAGCAACGCCGCGCTGATCTACTGGCTGAGAGCCGCAGCTGTGCGAATTACTTCTTTGTTGCCGCAGGGCTGGCGGTACTTGGTACCGGGCTGTTGGGTCTACAGATCGGGTTTTTCAACGTAGGCGCGATCGATTTCTTTGCTCGCTATGGGGGCCAACTGGTTCGTCACTATCCGATTCTGGTCTATGGCGCGGCGGCGACGTGGGTAGCGACTCTGGTGATCCTGGGATTGGCCGCCCATGTCGGGCATCGCTGGGCATTTCTGGCGGGTGTGGTTCTTTACTGTGCCGACATTATCTTTCTTGGGGTGGTGTTCTCCATCTGGTCGATCGGGGTGCACGGGTTCTTCGTGATGAAATGGTTTCAGGCCCAGAGAATGCTGCAGGACTTCAAAGAGGCGGGCAGTGTTGGGCTGGGTCGCTCTACATCTGCATAAACAAACGACGAGGAGCGGAGGACATCCGCTCCTCGCTCAAATTTCGTTAGCATCGCACGGTCTAGCTGGCCGAATCGTTCATGTCGCTCTTGGCCTGGGTGTTCGCCTTCTTAACTTCCGCCTTGGCGTTGGCCGTCGGCTTCAGATCCTGAATGGCCTTGCCCAGACTCTCAGGGCTTGATCCCGTCATCTTCGCCTTCAGATCAGTGAACGAGATTCCCAGATTGTTGGAGACGTGGATCGCGGCCACGCACTGGCCAAGATTCTTGAAGCCGCTGCAGGCCTGTTGGGTGGTCATCCCCTCTGGCAGGAGCTTCTGCAGGTTGGCGGAAAGCTTCTTGTTCTGGTCGAGCAACTGGTCCGGCGTACGTTTCTGCGACTGGCTGGCGCCACCGTGCGATGATCCGTTCGCCGCGGCTGAAGGTGCGGCGTTCATGTGCCCGCCGCCTGCGCCGGAGGACGCTCCGTGCTGTCCGTAGCAAAACGTGCCGCCCATCAGCAGAAGAACTCCCATCTTCCGTACAAAACTTGAGGTACGCATCTGTCGACTCCCTTAAGCCGCGATTCGGCTTCACGGGTTCTAAGTGCAAGCAGGGGGCCAACAGGAACTTACGTGTAATCAATAAGATAGGCACCTCG
>JBAIYI010000508.1:0-2023 GCA_037915955.1 Terriglobales bacterium | reverse complement strand
ACCCGGAGGGTCTGCCATTCGCGCCGCGAACTCTTTCGCTCGTGGGCGATCGAAAGTGAACTGAGTGCTGCACGTTTCGCATACCAGCCACCCGGAGCGCTGCATCGCTTGCTGCTGCACGTACATTGCAAGGAGCTCTTCGTCGAAGGAATGGCGGCCCAGCATGTAGGTCCAGTAAGTGTCGCTTCCGGCGACTTCTCGGGTGGTCAAGGCGTATCCCTCGGACGGATTAACAGGCGAACTGCAAACGTCGCACACAGGCATCGTTACCTTCTCCTTGCCGGTCCTGCCGGGAACGCCTGCCGCAGGATGCGCCAAGCTGCGCCGTGTCAGGCTCTGGGGTTCACGATCAACAGCGTGTAGTGGCTCTATCCTGAAATGGCGCCACCCTGAGATTTCTTTCACCAAACCACGGATATTTCGTCCGGGCACAGCATGTGCTCTTCGTGCATCAGTCCGCAGCATTTGGCTGGAAATTTGGGGGACCGCTAACGGCGCGTGATGCGGAAGGAGTACTCGTCTACGGTCTCGTATGCACCCGCATTCTCCGCCGCCTGCAGGGTAAGCACATAGTCTCCCGGTGGCAGGAGCACAGCGGGAACGACGACTGCATGGGGTGACTTGACCTTGTCGCCCCAAACCTGTGTACCGCCGACGGTGCGGATCGTGGCCCGGCAGGCCAAGCGGGAAACATCGGCAGAACTGGCAAGATCAAACCGCAGTGTCTCGACGGTTGCTGGAGCCTGAAGGCTCGTCCCACTACTACCGCGAGTAACTCCGGGGAGGAGAATGAAGGAGGCAACCGTTACCGCCTTGCTGGCAGAGGAGAGCTCTTGCGTTGCCGGCGGCTTGCTCTGTTCCGCATTGCGGCGTTCGGATTTGAGCTGTGCGACCTCGTAGGTCAAAGCCTCTGCATTTCGCCTCTCGTGTTCGAGGTCCGCCCGCAGACGCTTGACGTCGGACGCGAGCCATGTGGAGAGTACAACGGCTAAAAGAACGAACCCGGCAAGTGTTGCCTGCAGAGCAAAGGATGGCCACCATTCCCAAGTCGAAATCCGCCACCAGGCGGACGAGGCGGGAGTCGCAGCTCGGTCGCAACTGCATCCATTCACAAAACAGACATCGCGCAGAAAGTCGACGCGAGCGCGGCGCGCGGCCGAGGCCAGATATTCGCGCTCAAATCGCCGGGTGTCGCTGCGCGAAAGCCCCCCTTTCAGATAGCGCAGGATCAGGTCGTCTTCGCCGGCAAGGACTTTCTCATAGAACTCGTCGTCGAGAAAAATGCGCTGCTCCAGTTTTTCCCGCGCTGCCACGGACATGCGGCCAAGGAGGTAATCGTCGAACTCCGTCTCTCGTGTCTTCACTGAACTAGATATGGCAAAAGGCCGCGCCATGATTTCACCGGACCTTCAATTCTTTTGTCAGCAGCTGCAGTTTGACCGTGAGGCGGTGAAACCGAATGCTGGCGGCATTCGGAGTCATGCCACTGGCCATTCCTGTCCGCACCGGGCCTTCATGAACGTACATCTTCATAAAGATACGGTCTTCCGGATCGAGGCGTTGCAGGCAATTATCCAGCAATACTCTTCGCTCCAGTTGTTCCATTGCCTTCGTGGAACCTAAGCGGTCTTCGGCTTCTTCCGGCAGGGAGACAGGCTGGGTTTTGGAGCGCTTCCAATCCTCGCGCAGGACGTTCCTCGCGATTCCGAAGAAATAGCTGGCCGGCTCGGCGGCATAGACCGCTTGCCCCTGGGAAATGCGGCTCTTGGCCCGCGCAAACACCTCCTGCGCCAGGTCCTCCGGCGAAGAGGCGCTGTGCTTCCGGAAATAGAACACCATTTTCTGCCACAGCATCCTGCATTTCTGGTCCGCCCGAATAGGGTCCGAATCCAGCACAGCCAGCAGTTGCTCTTGCTCGGTGTCGGCCAACGTTGGAACGCTCTCTTGGGTAATGGGATTGAAGGCCGATTATAAAACGCTGGGGCCTGCGAAGCACCTGTTCTGTCACGAGTGCATTTGGTTC
>JBAIYI010000293.1:0-3212 GCA_037915955.1 Terriglobales bacterium | reverse complement strand
GTTGGTAAGCTGAGCGCTGCTGACTTCTTCGATGTGAACTCTGTAGGAAGCGACAGTCATCTCCAGTTCACCAACTGGACCATCGTCAACAACGGCGGCTACGACTACGCGGCCGATACGCGCGGTTACACGTACGGTGCAATCGTTGAATACCAGCGGCCGGCGTTTGGGATCCGGTTCGGCGAGCTGCTGATGCCCAAGGTCGCGAACGGAATCGATCTGGAATGGAACCTGCGCCGAGCGCATTCCGAAAATATTGAACTTGAATTCCGGCCTAAGCTCCTGGAGAAAAAGTCCACCGTGCTGCGCTGGCTCAATTACTGGAACACGGCCAACATGGGCGATTATCGTGAGGCAATCAATGCTTTCCTGGCAGGAGCTGACCCGCGTCCGAATATTGAGGCGCACCGGCACCAAGGGACGTTGAAGTATGGTTTTGGGTTCAATGGCGAGCAGGAGCTTGGGGGAGACGTACGGGCGTTCCTGCGCGCCGGCTGGAACGAGGGGCAGCATGAATCGTTCGCCTACACCGAGGTCAACAATACGGTCAGCTTCGGTTTTGACGTGTCGGGCGCTCGATGGCGGAGAAAGCTGGACAAGGCGGCTTCAGCCTTCGTGAGCAACGGCCTGAGCTTTGAGCACGCAGAATATCTGCGGCTCGGCGGCCTTGGTTTCCTGCTGGGCGACGGCAACCTGCGCTATGGCCGCGAGATGATCTGGGAAAGCTATTACACCGCGCATCTGTGGCGAGGAGTGTTCGTTTCAGGACAAATCGAATTCGTGAACAACCCGGGCTACAACCAGGACCGCGGACCGGTGACGGTACCCGGACTTCGTTTGCACGTGGAGCTCTAGAAGATGACGGCTCAACCAACAACTCGCATGGGACTCCGCAAGCAATCGCCGGTTGCGCTGTTCCGCATGCGCTTTCTGGCCTTCATCGCCGTGCTGGGGCCCGGATTCATTACCGCGAATGTCGATAACGACCCCGGCGGCATCCTCACCTACTCCCAGGCGGGCGCGAAATTCGGCTACTCGCTGCTCTGGACGCTGATCCCGACGACCATCGCGCTGATCGTGGTGCAGGAGATGGCGGCGCGCATGGGCGCGGTCACCGGCAAAGGACTTTCTGATCTCATCCGCGAAGAGTTCGGGCTGCGTGCGACGTTCTTCACCATGCTGGTGCTCGGCATCGCCGATCTGGGGAACATTGCAGCGGAATTTGCGGGCATCGCTTCAGCCGCGGGCATTTTTTCCATCAGCAAGTATGTAGTTGTGCCCGTGGGAGCATTGCTGGTCTGGGTTCTGGTTGTGCGGGGATCGTATAAATTCGTGGAGCGGATCCTGCTTTTCTTCTCGCTCATTTACTTCGCATATATCGGGTCTGCGGTCCTGGCCCATCCAGACTGGCGCGCGGCCATTGTCCAGACATTTGTGCCACACGTGGCAAAATCGTCTGAGTATCTGGTGATGATCATCGGTCTGGTGGGAACCACCATCACGCCGTGGATGCAGTTTTACCTGCAGGCCTCGATCGTGGAGAAAGGGATTGGCCCGCGGGAATACGGCCTGAGCCGCTGGGACGTTATCGTGGGCTGCATTGTGACCGATGTGGTCGCGTTCTTTATTGTGGTGGCATGCGCGGCGACGCTCTATATCTCTGGAACGCATGAGATTGCCGATGCAGCCGATGCGGCCAAAGCACTCATTCCGCTGGTGGGGCGCTTTGCCGGGGCACTCTTTGCCATCGGATTGCTCAACGCCGCACTACTTTCCGCAGCCATCCTGCCTCTGGCCACGTCGTACAACATATGCGAGGGGCTGGGATTTGAATCCGGGCTGGACAAGAAGTTTTCTGAAGCGCCGGTTTTTTACTGGCTCTACAGCGCTCTTATCGTAATCGGGGCGGGGTTTGTGCTGACTCCGCGTCTGCCGCTGATCAAAGTCATTCTCTTCTCGCAGGTCGCAAACGGCATCCTGATCCCATTTGTTCTGTTCTATATGCTGAAGCTGGTGAACCGGCAGGACCTTATGGGCCGGTACAAGAATTCGCCTCTGGCTAATGCCATCGCCGGTGGAACCAGCATCATCATGGTTCTGCTGACCGCGGCGCTGGTCTGGACCTCGATCTTCAGCTAAGTGTCCTCTTCCCCATAGCTTAGAACCACCACGAGGGATGTGATTTATCTCACACGGGTTCGCCTTACGGTCGTGTCATAGTGAATCCACATATGCAGCTCAGGGAAGGAGAGGTCGTTACCTACGTCGCAAGGGTGGCGACGAGCAATTGCCGTTGCGGCGAGCCGGCGGCCCGGACCGTGATCGTGAGTGCAGGAGACGAAGTCAGACACGTTGCGCTCTGTCCCAACCATTACTCACTTGCGTGGTCAAAATCTGCCGAGTTGCGGAAGCTGGATCCGCTGAATCCTTCGGTCTAACCTCACTTCAGGTACTTCGTAATCCTGCATTGCCCATATTTCGAAGCGCCATCTACATCCACATGCCCGGGCGGGCAGGTATGCACGCGTTCGGCAATATAGAGAAGCTCGGGACGCGGAGAAGCGGCAAGAAATCGACCGCATGAGGAACAGTACGCTTCCGTAATCTTGGCAGTGACACTCCGGCGCGGGGAGTACGGCGGTGGCCCATAAGACTTTTCGGGGTTCACGAAACAGTAGAGTTCCAGGCGAGCACCGAAAATATAATGTGAGTACCTGATTGTTGGGAAGTTTTTGCGATTTCGGACCGCCGGGCCGCGCCGAAAGAATCACACGAAAGCTCTAATCTATTAAATCCTCTTCATAATCGGGAGAGCTCAGTGTGCCATGCTCTCCGGGCCGCCGCCGCGTTTACCGGGCTTCTTCATGATCAAAATCAAGGGCAGGCACGCAATAAACATCACGGCCAAAATGAAGAAGACGTCAATGTAAGACATCATGGCCGCCTGCTGCTGGACCATTCCAAAAACTGCGGCGTAAGCCTTCTTCAGGGCTGTTGGAGGATCTCCTCCACCGCTCATGATTGCGCCCTGTATGTTTTGGATCATCCTTCGCGCGGTTTCGTCGAACTGCGTGACATGAGCGCCAAGATCATTCACGTGCCGCTGATTCTGGCGGGCAAACATCGTGGTCACACTGGCGATGCCGATGCTCGCGCCGATATTGCGCATCAGGTTGAAAAGACTAGTGGCGTTGCCCATCTCTTCCTTGGGG